>JAUILF010000113.1 GCA_030433135.1 Bacteroidia bacterium
GTCCCGAAAAATGCCCGTGCGACTCAATTAATCCCGGAATCACAAATTGACCACCAGCATCCATCATCAGAGTGCTGTCTCCCTGCCATCGATCAACCAATTCCTCACCTCCAATTGCGGCAATTCGATCTCCATTTATCACAACTACCCCGGCCATAGGCATAGTGTCAGACAGCGTAGCTACGGTAGCATTGTAGATGATCATATCTGCTTCAGGATTTTCAGTATCACTACAGGCCAGGATCAAAAGGAGGAGCAAGAGGGAAAATATTCTCATACCAGGTAGGTAGGTTGATTAATAAAGCTTATTCACATATGGATCAAAGTATTTAAACCCGGACTATGCATTAGGCCTTTCTATTACGAGCCAAATAGGCTGCAAATACGGGCACATAAGCACTTTTTGATTCTCACCATAATGTTAACTATGGCTTACCCACCCGCTTTCGCGGTTCTCTCATTTCGAGCACTGTCGTACTCGACTCTGCGAGATCGTTCGTTCATGAGTCAAAAAGCACTTGGAGCCTCTTGCCTGGCGGCCAGACAGGCCTGTCTTTATTGTCTATTTGACTCTCATAACGAAATCCCAATGAATAATCCGGGTTAAAAATAAGATACTTCGTGGGACTTCAGTTTCCAATGCTGGTCAAAATTTGTCTGATATTCAGTCCTCTACCAAAGGACTTACTGCTTGATTATGAACAAGCTATATATCTCCGGGCTTACCTGTACAGGCAAACATATGCCTCAAACTCAGCTTAGGTGTCACAAATTGCCATTAATTGGCCTCAATATATTTTGGTAAGAAACTATGGGGGTCTGCCATGGCCATATCCCGGACAAAGCGTTCAGGAATTGAATCGGCAAAAACCAGTGAACCCTTGGGGATATAGGGGTAGATCTCTGCATAGGTTCGGGTTTCCTGAGGATTGACCCTGCGATGGATAAGATGCCTGGTAATCTGTGTATGTGATTCAAGGCCAGCCGCTGCCACCATTTCCATCAGACCATGAATAGTCTCCCGGTGGAAATTGGCAACCCTTACCTTCTTGTTGGAAACCGATAGTCCCGCAACTAATTCCGGATCCTGGGTAGTCACTCCGGTGGGGCAGGTGTTTCTGTTGCACTCAAGTGCCTGAATACATCCCAGAGCCAGCATCATGGCACGGGCACTGTAGCAGGCATCTGCCCCCAGGGCAAACGCTTTCGCCATATCAAACCCGGTAATGACCTTACCCGAAGTCAGGATCTTGATATGATCCTTGATGCCAAATCCCTGCAACGCATCATAAACAAAGGATAAACCATCTCTGAAGGGCATTCCAAGTGAGTTTGAAAACTCCAATGGTGCAGCCCCTGTTCCACCTTCTCCCCCGTCCACCGTAATGAAATCCGGATAGACTTCCATTTCACGCATCGCTTTGCAAATGGCCAAAAATTCACTCCTCCAGCCTATGCAGAGTTTAAATCCGATCGGTTTACCAAAAGATAGTTCCCTTAAATGGCGGATAAATTCTACCAGCTCCATCGGTGTGCCAAATGCCGTGTGATAAGGTGGTGACACCACGTCTTTTCCCGGAATAACTCCCCTGATTCCGGCAATTTCTGACGTGTTTTTCCGGGCGGGTAAAATACCCCCATGACCAGGTTTGGCTCCCTGTGAAAGTTTGATTTCAATCATTTTCACCCGGTCATCCTCAGCCTTGTCCCTGAATGCCGAAGGTGAAAAACGTCCGTCGGCCTCACGGCATCCAAAATAGCCGGTACCAAACTGGAATATCAAATCTCCACCATACTTTAAGTGATACGAGCTAATCCCACCTTCTCCCGTGTTATGAGCAAAATGACCGATTTTGGCTCCCCCGTTCAGCGCCATGATGGCATTCTTACTCAGCGATCCAAAACTCATTGCCGAAACATTTAGAATGCTTGCATCATAAGGCTTGGTACAATCAAGGCCACCAATGCGTACCCTGGGATCCATGTCGGTATCATCCAGCTTAAGTGATCCGATGCTGTGACTCATCCATTCATAACCTTCCGCATAAACATCCAGTTGGGTGCCAAAAGGCGTCGTATCCAGCTCCTGCTTCGCTCGTTGATACACTATACTGCGATGGATTCTATCTACCGGTCTCCCGCTGGTATCTGATTCGATAAAATACTGGTATAGTTTGGGACGCATGTCCTCCATGATGTAACGGCCACGTCCCAGGATGGGAAAATTCCGGATAATGGCATGTTTCTGCTGAAACATATCGTAAAAGCCGAGCATGATGATGGGTCCCAATACTACAAATGACCACCACATCGGCGACCAGACGTAGAAAGCGATTCCTCCCACGAGGAGTACAGACAGGATAGCAAAGGCGATAAATTCGTTGCGCATGTCTGAAAATATTAAATATGATCTAATCCTTCATTTGTCCAGAAATTTTCTCTCCAGATTTTTCTATTTCACATACCTTTTGATGAATGAACGGAGCCATAGCAGGACACAAATGAATACTGAAATCCTACCCAGCACATCTCCCCATTGTGTGTAGAAAGTGATATCCCGATTTAATCTCATTGTCCCCCGGATGCTACCTATTTCACCGTATTCGGTAGCCTGAGACATATCGCCTCTTTGATTGATAAAACAACAAGTACCCATGTTTGCAGCCCTGGCCACACTGCGACGCGTTTCGATAGACCGCAGCCGGGCATACTCTGCATGTTGGATATGTCCGGCAGTGTTATCCCACCATCCATCATTAGTCAGAATAAAGATTGCCTCGGCTCCTCTCCTGACAAAACCACCCATATACTCGCCAAAAATGGACTCATAGCAGATAGCCGCAGCAACCTTTTCCTGATTTCCAAACAGTCCGTACTCTTCCCTAATCCGGTACCCTTCGAGGGTCCCTCCCAGTTGATTCACAATGGGTTGCAAGAAAAACAGTATACGGCGGAAAGGAAAAAATTCAGCACCGGGTACATACAGGGATTTATAGTATTCTTTGAGAACGCCTTCTGCATCGAGCTCAACAGCACAATTATAAAACTCCACAAATAAGGTCTCATCTCCTCTGCGGATTTCCCGGGAGGTGGGTAACTGCTGCTCATCAGGATCTGACAGAATTCTGTAGGCTGACAATCCGGTAATCAATTTCAGTCCCGGATATTCCTCTGCAAAGGAACGGAGAGCCTGCATACTGCGATTTTGCCAGGGTTGGCCCAGGTTGACCGATGAAAAACTGGTTTCCGGAAATAGCAGGTAGTCAGTAGAGTCTGTCAATTTTTCCCTGGACAGGTCAAAGAACCTGGATAGAATCATCTCCTCCGGATAAGAAAATTTTTCATAATGAGGCTCGAGGTTGGGTTGTATGGCCACAACCTCAATCTCTTCTCCCGATTCCTGATGCGAATAGTACATCCCCAGGGATATCAGTAACGGGATCAGAAATCCGGCAGTAGGAGTCATAGCATGTCTCCAGCTGATCTTATCAGATTTCAATACTTGAAAACCCTTATAGTTGACCAAAAGTATCCAAAGGGATCCACCCAGCACCCCTGTATAAGAGTACCATTGGACACCATAGTGCATTCCGGACAGTCCATTGCCTAAGGTCAACCATGGCCAATACAAATCCCAGTGCATATGAAGGAACTCAAATGCCAGCCAGCTCACAGCAAAAGTTACCATACCCACAGAGGGGCCCAGCTTCTTCACAACATAGCGAAAGACGACTACCGGCAGGCACATCAGAAAGGCATTCACCACATTGGCAAATATTCCGGCAGCGTAGGCACTGCTGTTGGCCACCCAGTATGTGGACCAAATGTTCCAAAGCAAGAACGTGTGAAAAATCAGCAACAAGAAAGTCCTCTTTTGTAAAGACATTCCATCCATAAGATGTAAAGCATACAACAGAGGAACAAAAGCCACAAACAGGAGAAAGGGCAGTGGTGAAGGTGGGAAGCCCAGTGCCAAAAGGATAGCTGACAAGGTTGCCAATCCATAGATCCTGAACCCTCTGGGTTCAAGTATAATTTTTTTCTGCAAAATCAGAATAGCTCCAATCCAAAATCCTGTAAACTGGAAGAGGGGTAAATTACCCCATAAAAGCTGCTCCTGGTGCCTTTGCAGCATCAGTATAGTTGGTACAATAAATAGTAAGATTGCTGCAATGAGAGTCAGGATCCGTGTCCGCTGACTCATCTGACAACATCACCCTTAGACCAACCCTTGGGTGGGCTGACAAATCCGAGATTCCCTTTTTCATCTTCGGCAAGAAGAATCATCCCCTGAGATTCAACCCCCCTGATTTTACGAGGGGCCAGATTGGCCACCAGCACGATATCCTGTCCAATCAAATTATCGGGCTTGTATGATTCTGCAATACCAGACACAACTGTCCTTCTTTCAAATCCCAGGTCCACTGTTAACTTCAGAAGTTTGTCTGCCTTTTTGACCTTTTCCGCAGAGATGATGGTACCGGTACGCAGATCCAGTTTGCTAAAGTCATCGAATGTCGCCTCGGGTTTCGTTTCCACAGTTCCGTTCAAACCTTCTTCATGGTCATCCGATGAGTCGCTATTCTCCAGTTTTAGAATCTGCTTCTCGATATCTTCATCTGCAACACGGGTAAACAAGTGTTCAGACTTATTGATCTGATGGCCGGAAGGTAGCAGGTGCTTGCCTTCGGACAGCGCATCCATGATATCTACAAATTCTCCTTCCTCCCTAATCCGGGACAATCCCAGCATATCACGCAACTTGTCGCTGGTAAAAGGAAGAAAAATCCTGCTAACCACACTAAGGGCAGTCACATATTGCAATCCCAGATTGATAACCACTTTCACCGAGTCCGGATCTGTCTTTTCTCTCTTCCATGGTTCATTAAGCTGCAAAATCTGGTTTCCTACTGAAGATACCTCCATGAGGGTTTTCAAACCATTGCGAAAATCATATGCCTTGAGATAAGTACGCAATTCATGCAACCGGTCAAACAAATCCAGTAACTCTGAATCATGCCAGGTTGGTAGTCCTGACTCCTGTGGTGCATTGATCGAAATACTTTCATCGAATTCAGGTACCACACCATCATAATACTTATTGGTAAGAACCAGTACCCGGTGAATGAAATTAGCCAGGTTATTGACCAGTTCATTGTTGACCGCTTCCTGGTAACCTTTCCAGGTAAAGTCACTATCGCGTTGCTCCGGCATGATCTTGTATCCATAGTATCGCAGTTCATCCTGCCGATCAGGAAAGTCCTGTAAATACTCATGAATCCAAACTGCCCAACCTTTGGAGGTGGATACTTTCTTTCCCTCGAGATTGACAAATTGATTTGCCGGAACATTAATAGGCAAATTAAATTCACCATATTCCCTGAGAATGGCCGGAAAAATCAGGCAGTGAAAAACAATATTGTCCTTCCCGATGAAATGTACCAGTGCTGTTTCAGGGTCTTTCCAGTAGTCTTCCCAGTTCTTTCCGTGGTCGGCCGCCCATTGTTTGGTGGCCGATACATAACCAATGGGTGCATCCATCCAAACGTATAACTTCTTTCCCTCCGCTCCCTCGATCTCCGGTGGAACGTCCACACCCCAGTTGAGATCTCTGGTAATAGCCCGGGGTTGCAATCCTGCGTCCAGCCAGGACTTACACTGACCCACCACATGCTTTTTCCACTCATCTACATAATGATGGGGCTCACCATCCAGGGATCCATCCAGAATAAAGCTACGTAACCAGTCCTCATGCTTCTCAAGTGGCAAATACCAATGCTTGGTCTTGCGGATCACGGGTGTATTACCACTAATGGTTGAGGTGGGATTGATTAACTCAGTTGGACTCAGGGTAGATCCACAGTTTTCACATTGGTCACCGTAAGCTTCCTCATATCCGCATTTGGGACAAGTCCCTACTATATATCGGTCAGCCAGAAACTGATTGGCCTCCACATCGAAAAACTGATCTGTTTCCTGCTCGGTAAAGGAGCCATTTTCATATAAGGTCCGGAAGAAGTCCTGCGAGGTTTCATGGTGAATGGGAGCCGAAGTGCGATGATAGATATCAAATGATATACCGATTCCCTCAAAAGCATCACGAATCTGTTCATGATATCTATCTACAATCTCCTGTGGTGTCGTACCCTCTTTCATGGCCCTGATCGTAATAGCAGCACCGTGTTCATCAGATCCACAGATGTAAGCGACATCCTTCCCCGACAATCTGAGGTAACGGACAAAGGCGTCTGCCGACAGATATGCACCAGCCAGGTGGCCTATATGAAGGGGACCATTGGCATATGGCAAGGCAGAAGTAATAAGGTATTTGTTGGGGGGATTCATGGCCGACTTTGTCTATCTAATACTCCCTGCGAATATAGATTAATTGTATTTCAATAAGGAAAATTAATCCTAACACTGTTGGGAACTCGGACGGATACCATGAGAGCAAAATGATCAGGCAGAAATCAAGTTACCAAAGACTTCAATAAGAGACTGTGAGATACATAGCCAGGGGAGGTCTTTTATCGATCTCCCAGGGTGCGAAGCTAGACTTGCGCGACCAGGTTGTCCCCTCGGAGTAGCCCTTGCCATGCGTATAGAACAAGTTATTTGACCCCTTCTTGTGATACCAGAATCGAACAGGCTCCATGGTCACAATAACATCTTCTTCTATCCACAAATTGCGTTCCAGGCAGTCCACAGTAATCCACTTGTCACCCTTTACGCTCCTGGCAAACAGGTCGCTTTTCAAAATAGATGCAGCAGGCTCCCCTTCTTTGATCTGGTAAATATTTATCCGAAATAACAAACTGTCCAGTGAATTAAACCGGGTATGAAATGATATGGAATGAATCTGATAAGGGGTATTCTCATATACGATCAGGGTACCCCATTCGCCTCCCCAGCCATACTCCTGAAGTCCGTCTTGCCCGGTTGTAGTTTTCGATGATTTGAATCGTCCCAGTTTATGAAGATCGGTTCTTTTGCTGGCCCTCACTTCAACGTCAGGGATCGAATAACTTCTGGGTGTCAGGGCAACCCTGATGTCCTGGTGATCACTCTCAGATAAATTTACCCTTGTTTTCTCGTATGCAACATGTGAAAACCATAGTGCTTCAACATCAAAGTCTTCAGGCAGTTGCAGCTCAAAAGAGCCATCCTCACGTGATATAACACCCGAATTCGAGTTTGGGATCCCTATGCTAATATATGGAATTGGCTCACCCGTATCATCGTCTATCACTTTGCCTTTTACTGTCTGCGACACCAACACCTGGCCAACCATTGAAGTCAACAGGAAGGTAAAAGCATATCTGCTACTGAACCATACCCGGCAAATATGAGCGGCAGCTGTCATGATAAGTCAAAGCTGCTGGTAGTTTTAGCTACCGAAATCGTCAAAGGCAATGTTCTCTTCCGGGACTCCCAGATCGTCAAACATCTTCAGGCATGCGTCCAGCATGAGCGGAGGTCCACAGAGATAATACTCAATTTCTTCAGGCTCAGGGTGCTTGGAAAGATAATTGTCAAGCACTACCTGGTGAATGAAACCTTCATACCCATCCCAGTTGTCCTCTGGCAGAGGGTTGGACAAGGCTATGTTGTATTTGAAGTTGTCAAAATCCTTTTCAATATCCCTGAAGTCCTTGGTGTAGAATAGTTCTCGCAGTGAACGTCCACCATACCAGTAGGTTACCTTTCTGTCCTTGGTTTTCATGGTATGAAAAAGGTGGAACAAGTGGCTTCGTAGCGGGGCCATTCCGGCGCCACCACCGATATAAAGCATTTCACGCTTAGTGTCTTTGATAAAGAACTCACCATAAGGACCTGATATCGTAACCTTATCACCGGGCTTTTGATCAAAAACATAACTTGAGCAAACCCCTGGATTGACATCCATCCAGCCGCCCTTACCTCCGTTAGCATTGCGATCCCATGGGGGTGTGGCAATCCTGATATTCAGCATGACAATATTTCCTTCGGCAGGATGATTGGCCATGGAATAAGCACGGAACTGAGGTTCTGTGTTTTTCATCGAAAGATCCCACAACTGAAATTTGTCCCACTCCGATTTGAATTTCTCCGGACCGGCGGGGTCTTCAGGATGAGGTTCTATGTCGAAATTCTTAAAGTCCACAGACACTTGTGGAACATCAATCTGTATATACCCTCCCGATTTAAAGTCAAGTGTTTCACCTTCCGGTAATTTGACGACAAATTCCTTGATAAAGGATGCTACGTTATAGTTTGAGACTACTTCACATTCCCATTTCTTGATGCCGAATATTTCATCCGGCACCCTGATCTCCATGTCTTCCCTCACCTTGACCTGACAAGCCAGTCGCTTGTTTTCACTGACTTCCTTACGGGTAAGGTGATTTAACTCGGTCGGCAAAACATCACCACCTCCCGAATCAATATGGCACTCACACATAGCGCATGTCCCTCCACCTCCACATGCTGAAGGCAGAAATATATTCTTGTCCGACAATGCACCCAATAATGAGGTGCCGGGTGAAACCTTCAATGTATTTTCAGGATCACCATTGATGACAATAGACACATCACCTTGAGGAACCAACTTACGCCTGGCAAAGATCAACATGAAAGATAATGCCAGGATTACCGTTGAAAAAACCAGAATCGCCCATAAAACAGGCAGGAAAGACATCAAAACTATCATAAGTAGTATATATCGATGTTTATTATTCTAAAATGCAGCCGGATCAATACCCAGAAGGCTCAAAAAAGCCAGCCCCATCAATCCGGTAATGATGAACGCAATACCCAAACCCCGCAATGGTGCAGGAATATTGGAGTAGCGAATTTTCTCCCTGATAGCCGCAATCGCTATGATGGCCAGAAACCAGCCAAAGCCACCCCCCAGCCCAAAGGCGACTGATTCGGGAAAATTGTATTCGTTGGAAACCATAAACAGTGACCCACCCAATATCGCACAGTTTACCGTAATCAGTGGGAGGAATATACCCAGCGAATTATATAGTGCCGGAGAGAATTTCTCAATCACCATCTCAACCAACTGTACCATAGAAGCGATCACAGCAATAAACAAGATCAACCTAAGGAAGGTGAGATCGAGACCAAATAACCCCTCCTCACTCAAGAGGTAATGAGTAATCAGCCAGTTGATCGGCATGGTTATTCCCAGTACAAAGATCACTGCCAATCCCAGACCAAAAGCCGTCTTCACTGTCTTGGAAACCGCCAGGTAAGAACACATACCTAAAAAGTAGGTGAGCACCAGGTTTTCAATAAATGCGGACTTGATAAATATATTTACTAATTCCATTTTCTACAGCTTTTTAGGATACGTCAACCAGTTTGGGGTTCCAGGAACGGTGAGCCCAGATTAATAATCCGATCACGAACATGGCCGCGGCTGACAATACCATCAGGTTGTTGTTCTGATACCAGCCTAACCAGCTGATACTGGTGGTGTCCAGCATATATTCTGAAGATGGTCCAATGATCTGCCATGCCAGCGGACTACCCGCAAACAGGGTTCCTTTTCCAAACAATTCCCTGAACACAGCCACAATAATCAGAATAGCACCGTATCCAAGTCCATTTCCGATTCCGTCCAAAAAAGATCTCCATGGCTTATTGGCCATAGAAAAAGCCTCAAGCCGTCCCATCACAATGCAGTTGGTAATGATCAGTCCGATAAAAACAGACAACTGCTTATATACTTCGTAATTCAGTGCCTTCAATACCAACTCCACTACTGTTACCAGCGTTGCAATAATCACAAGCTGCACAATCATCCGCACCTGTTTGGGAATACTCTTTCTCAGTAAAGAAGTAAACAAGCTGGAGAATGCGATCACAAACACCACAGCGATGGACATAACCACTGACGGGTAAACCAGCGTTGTCACAGCCAGGGCAGAACAAATCCCCAATACCTGAACGGTGATCGGGTTGTTGTCGTTCAACGGATCTGTAATCAGTCTTTTTTCCTTGGGGCCAAACAAGGGTTCCCTTTCCTTGACCTCCGGTTTTTTTACTGTTGTTTCAGCCATGATTCTTTATCGTTCCTACCAGGTAGTATAAACAACCTAGTTTGATTTTTTAATAGTCTCGAAATACGGTTCATAGTACTGTATCCCCTGCTCAAGCATATCAGCAACACCGTTTCCGGTGATCGTAGCACCACTGATTCCATCGACCTCATGTGGCCCCCTGGCACCATTTTTCACAACATCCACCGATGTGTAAGTGTCACCATCATACAACTCCTTGCCTTCAAATTGCTCTGAAAACTTGGGATTATCCTTAATCTCAGCACCCAGACCAGGAGTTTCTCCTTTGTGATCAAAGGAAGCACCTGCAATGGTGTTGAAATCACTTTGCAGCGCAATGTTACCCCAGATTTCATCCCATAGTCCACTACCTCTCACACTTACAATGTAAATCTTATCCCCAGATTCTCCCTCGTAGATGTAAACGGGAAACTGACGTTGTTCTACAGGCTTTTTCCGTTCCTTGGCCATGTCCACATCCTCTGACCTCACTCCCTCTATGATATTACCACGGTAATCAACCACCACTTGCTGAATGTCTTCGTCAAAGATGGATTGTACCTGATCTTCGCTCATATTGGCTGCCTCCTGATTCAGACTGGATTCAATAGCAGCCAAAACAGCTTTTTTGTTATAAATGGCTTCGTTTCTCTGATGTATGGGTTGCAGTCCAGTAGCCAATAGGGAAAGCAATAAAGCCACCACTACGGTAAGGACTGTAACAAATATGACTACGTATCTTGTATTATGCACGTTTCAGTCTTTTTGAAATATTGGATTGAATCACATAATGGTCTATCAATGGTGCAAAGGTATTCAACAAAAGGATGGCAAGCATCCAACCCTCAGGATAGGCCGGGTTGAGGACCCTGATAATGATACCGATGAATCCGATCAGGAAACCGTATATCCATTTACCCCGATTAGTCGAGGCTGCCGTTACCGGGTCAGTTGCCATAAAAGCCATAGCAAACCAGAAACTACCAATATAGAACTGATAATACCAGGGAACAGTCATAAATGGAGTCGCCTGCCAGGCATTTAACAGCAGACTCATCACTGCTGCACCCAGGATCATACTAAGCATGATCCTCCAGCTACCTATACCCACTATCACCAGTAATAAAGCACCAATGATAATAAAAGGTTTATTTGTCTCACCTACCGAACCGGGAATCGCACCCCACCACATCTGACTCTCGGAATATACACTGGTCACGGCATCCCATCCGCCCTGATAGGCCAGAATCAAAGGAGTTGCCCCGGTGTAACCATCCACCACCGTGGCTGCACTGTCAAATGTAGCACCGCCAAAGGCACTAAATATGCTATTACACAAGTCATGATACCAGCTGTATTCTACAACACCTCCCGGAACCGTGGACGATACTCCTGCTACCCAAGCCTGATCTCCTGAGATCGTAGTTGGGTAAGCAAAAAATACAAACACACGAGCCAGCAGGGCTATGTTCCAAATATTCATTCCAGTTCCTCCGAATGCTTCTTTTCCAATCCACACAGCAAAGGCCACTGCCAATGCCAGAATCCACAACGGAAGATCCGGAGGCATAATCAAAGGAATCAATGCCCCTGTCACCAGGAATCCTTCTTCAATGCCATGCCCTTTCTTGTACGCGTAATAAAATTCGATGGCGAGACCTACTACATGAGTGACAATGAAAATTGGCAGCAACTTACCCAGTCCGAAAAACAATTTCAGATGAAAACCATCCAGAAAGCCGGTATGCTGACCAATAGCATAGAAATGCTGGTGACCAATATTATAGGTCCCAAAGATGTAGCACAATTGCATGGCAATTACCACAAACACCATGGTCCTCTTCAAATCAACTTTATCCTTGATGTGTGTGCCTCCATGAGTGACTTCATCAGGAGTATAGAGCAAAGTGAACAGACCATCATACACGGTATGAGCGATAGTCCCTTTCTTCGGCTCAATCTTCTTAATAAATGATAAGAGTTTGCTCATAATTGCTTTTTGACTTAGCCCTGTTCACGCATTACATCCAATCCCGAGCGCAGTATATGCTGCAAGGGTTGTTTGGAGGTACAAACAAATTCACACAAGGCCACATCTTCTTCCACTAGTTCATATATGCCTAATCCCTCCATTCTTTCGAAATCCTGGATCAGAATTGCTTTCATCAGGTGTTGTGGATAGACGTCCATGGGCAGTACTTTCTCATACTGTCCGGTAACCACAAAGGCCCTTTCTTCCCCATGAGTATTGGTACTCACTTCAAATTCACTATTCCGCATGTAATAACCCGGTAATGTTCTGGAAGCACTGGGTCGTAATTTTACCGGTAGCAACCATCCGAGAAACTCATACTCCTTACCCTCAGGAATAACAGTTAACTGATCATCATAGAATCCCAGGAATCCATCATCGGTCTTTCGTTTACCTGATAGCACATCCCCGGATATGAGTCTTGTAGTCGATTCGACCTGCTCCTCTTTCAAAAGTTCAGAAATTTTTGCCCCCTGTTTCGTCCGTACATATTTGGGGTTACTCAGGGATTCACCGGCCAATGCAATAATCCTACTGGCATCAAATCTTCCTTTGGTCACCAGTTTACCCAAAGTGATGACTTCCTGCAATCCTACAGTCCATACCGGGGATGCCGCTGAAACAGGCGCAATGTGATGAATCTGTACACCAACATTACCGGCCGGGTGTGGTCCGGCGAACCAATGTTTTTCGGCATTTGGCACGTTTCTGAAAACTGCCGGTGGTTCAGTATCTCCATTAGCATTTAGTCCGAGATAAACCTTACCCTCAGTAAGTTTCTTAAGTAGTTTCACTCCTACCTCAAAATCGGCTTCCTGCCCCGCGATAACCTTGCTGGCGTCAGGTGCCAAAGGAGCTGTATCAAATGTAGAGATGAATATATTGGCAGGAACCACATTCTCATCTGCCACAATGTTATATGGTCTTTGACGGATCAGAGGCCAGGCACCGCTGTCCAGGAGTCTCTTTACAAGGTCCTCCCTGCTAATCTGATCCAGGTCAATGGTAGGCAGTTCTTTATATTTTTGTTCTTTATCCGCAAGGATGACAACTTCCGCAATAGATCGCTTGGCACCCCGGTTCACTGCCGCAACCTCGCCACTCACAGGAGAAACGTAACGAACATCAGGTCTTTTCTTGTCAAAAAAGATTTGGTCCCCGGCCTTGATTTCATCACCGACTTCCACAGTCAACTTGGGAATCGGTGAAATACCCATAAAATCAGGTGGTTGGATTGCAAACGAAGCTACTTCTACATCCTGAATATCTCCGGTTGCTGCTCCTTTCAGACGGATATTCTGTCCTCTCGTCAGCATCGAGAAGGATCCGTTTACATATTTGGGAGGCTTCTTTCCAAAAGAAGCTAACCAGGACTGAACACCTTTTGGCTCCGTGGAATTACCCGAACTCCTATATCCCGAATCAAACAGATTCTCTGTGATCAGATATACGGCAGTAATGAAAACGATGGCCACCAGAACAACAATTCCGGCGTACGTCCAGCCGCCTGCGTCGCCTGCCTGACCAAAAATATAACTTGTGGGTAAAGCGCTGAGGACCAATAAGGTTAGAGCATGTTTTCGGTGGTTGATCAACACGATATTTATTGTTTAAAGACGCCTGTAAAAGCCCCTGCTAAAAACACCGCAAATATATAAAGCTTATTTAGATAACTACCTCCCTTTAGAGCAGCAGAAATCTATTTAGATTTAATCTAAATAACCTCTTTGGTCGTTGATTATCAACCAGTTTTTCAGGCCACAGTCCTATACTTCTTTAGCCATTTTACATATCCGTACACTGCCAATATCACATAAACCACGAATAAAAAAGCAATCAAGGGAATATCCCTTATCATATACACCACAGCGCAAACAGCATCAATGATAATCCAGTACAGCCAGTTTTCCAACCACTTCCTAGCTACCAGAAAAGTTGCTATGATGCTGAAAGAAGTGGTAAGAGCGTCAACATAAGGCAACGCGGCACCAAACTGTTTCCAGAACAAACCCAGCGCCACAGTTCCGGCTAATCCGACAAGCATGTATATGATATGCTGCCTCAACCTCATACTCTGAATCGGCACCCTATCCTCAGGCGTATTTTCTCTCCAACTCAACCATCCATAAACTGACATAGCCATATAGAAGACCTGAAGGGTGGCGTCAGAATACAACCGGGTATCTACGTAGATGAAAAAAAGTAAACTGACCCCGATGAAGCCGAAGACCCAACAAAGAATATTTTCCCGGGCAGCGAAGACAACGTACAGGAGATTGAACACCAGAGCTAACCATTGAAGCCATCCCATACCTACGGCATAGTCAATCAACTCATTCATGAGCAGTAGTCAGACGAGGTAGGAAAAAGTTCAATGCGAAGAGATGTAGTGTTGGGATGTCAATTGGGTTCCAGAACCAGGATTTTGAACTCAGCCTGGGTTACCAAAGGCTCGGTATTGGCAAAGACATCCACTGTTACCTCCTGCAATCCCATTTTGTCCTTGCTATCGTACTCCATAGTGATTTCCCCTGATTCTCCCGGTTTTATGGGTTTACGAGGCCAATCGAGGGTGGTACATTCACAGGCTGTGGCAAGCTCAATGATCAGATCGGCATCACCTGTATTCTTAAAAACCAGTATTTCCTTCTTCTTTTCCCCTTGTTTGATCGATCCCAAATCAATGGAAGGTCTTTCAAATTCCATAACAGGAAGCTTGGGGTTGAGACTAGCTCCTCCATCATCCATTCCTCCTCCCTGGTCAACCGGGCCTTTTGGCCGAACCTTTCGCTCAACTTCAATAGTCTGCGGACCTTCAATAATGGTAAACTCGGTGCGTCGATTGAGCCGATGCTCAGCCTCCGTACATTCAACATCATCCACACATTTGTTGAGAATTTGCTTTTCACCATAACCTACTGCCTTAATCCGGTCTTCATCAATGCCTCTGACCACGAGGTATTGTTTGGCTGAATTTGCACGCCTCTGCGACAGATCCAGGTTATAGGCATCGGGTGCCCTGGAGTCGGTATGGCTCGACAATTCAATCACCATTTCAGGATATTTGACCATGAGATCATAGATAAAATCCAGGTCCTGTTCAGCATCCGGAAGGATCTGGTCGTCATCCAGGTCATAGTAGATATTGCTCAATCGAATAGGTTCAAACATGGTAAGCACTTCACTGGCAGGTTCTTCCGGCTCTTTGGGCAAAGGCTCTAGTCGGAAAGTTCCCCTGAAGTTCTTTGATTCCCTTACACCTACTGTGTTGAAATCAGCTGTGTCGGAAACATACCCCGGCCGGGATACAATTACCTGGTAAGCCTTATCGGGATCAACAGCGAAGTCAAATTCGTTTCCTTCCTCATTCTTTTGGACATCAGGCAGTCCCAGTTCCTCACCTATCTTGGTGTATACTTTGATGGTGGCACCCGGCAGTGGAGTTTCACCTTCGAACACTGAGGCCAACAATTTCAGGATCAGGTCCTTTTTCGCAAAAGTAAATATGTCATCACAGCAGGTCTTGCTCTTCAAAGACCTGGTACCATCCCGGTTAGAGACCAAAAATCCTTCTTCCTCGCCCGAAGGGTAGTAGTACAGATCATCCACAGAGGTATTGATCGCCTTCCCCATATGTTCTGCCTCCAATAGGGCACTTCCATCCCATTCTGACCGGTAAATATCAAAACCACCCAGGCTTGGCATCCCATCAGTACTGAAGTAAAGAACACTCTCATAGAAGGTAGGAGTGATCTCATCTCCGGGTGTATTCACCCTGCTCCCCAGATTAACCGGCTGACCAAAACTTCCATCCCGGTTGATAGGTGCATAAAACAGATCCAGCCCACCGAGTGTCCCGGGTCGGTCGGAAGAGAATATCAACACTTCTGATCCAAACATATCACCCACCGTTGGATGTTTGCAGATAAAATCTCCATTGAGAGATGAAATCCTCTGGGGTGCTCCCCATCCTCTGCCTTCACGATCACAATAGTAAAGATCTGATACCGTTACTTCTCCTCCTTCAGCTATGGCCCGGGTAAAATATAACCGTTCTTCATCCGGTGAGAGGGCCACATGGCTGTTGTGAAATCCCGGTCGGTTTATCTTATCATCCAGGGCTTTGCCTTTTTGAAAGTCTCCCCTGTCACTCTTTCTGGCCTGATATATTTTAGCGTGATAATCTTCACTCTTATTGGTTACTTTAATGGGCTCATTGGAATCAAATGAGACGTAGTACAGATTTCCATCGAGGTCCAACACCGGACCAGCCTCAGAGTTTCGGGTATTTACTTTGTTCCCCACACTTTCGATCTGAACATCTTCCGGAGTCTTGAGGGTATGTGCCAGAACAATACCTTCAAGTTCGATATCAATACGATCTGCATAAGCTCCGGCTTTACCACTTGCTTTAAATGCATTGAACACCGTCTCTGCCTGATCGTACTCGCCATTTTTCTTTAACAAGCGTCCGTACTCAAAATGAAAATCAGGGTACA
>JAUILF010000114.1 GCA_030433135.1 Bacteroidia bacterium
TTAAATCATGTCTAACCTCTATGATGCTAGTCGGTTGAGTTCCTTTCGCAAGTTTTTGGCGGATGATCTCACTTTCGTGGAGTATACATGTGACCCGGGTGGACCGGTACTGGATATGTGGTCACATCACGGCTATTTCACTTACGTGTTAAGGGGAGCTATGTATTTTCAGTCGATTGAGAAGACCTATGTTATCGAAAAAAACAAGGCTTACTTTGTACAACGAGGAGCTTATCACATACCTCCCACGGCAGAGGAATTCTGTGACCTGGTGATTTTTATACCGGATCATTTTATTTGCCAAACTATGGAGAAACACCAAATATCTCCCCGGAGCCATGCAGCAGATGAAGCATTGCCCATGGTCATGAATCTGCAACTGGATGAGCATCTACGCAACTACTATCAATCCTTGTTTGGTTACTTTATGGGAGGTAAATCACCATCGGCATCGTTGTTGAAAGTGAAGTTGGAAGAGTTTGTTGTCAATATTCTGGAGAATCCTGATAATCATCAAATAAGAAGATACTGCAAAAACCTCATGGAAAACTCCAGGGTGGATCTGCGTGCCATCATGGAAAACAATTTCAATTCTCAATTGACCATCCGCGAATTTGCCAAATTGAGTGCCAGGAGTCTGGCTACATTTCGGCGAGATTTCAGGCAGATCTATCACACACCACCCGGTCAATGGCTCAGGGATAAAAGGCTGAACTACAGCCGATTTTTGTTGCTCGATACTGACAAATCCATTGAGGAAGTGATGTTTTCTTCCGGCTTTTCCAATCGATCACACTTTAGTCGATTGTTTAAAAAAACCTTTGGAATGAGTCCCCTGGAATTTAAGAAAAGCGCTGCTGGTGGCCGGTAGTTGTTGCTGGTTAGCCTCTTGGCCAGTCAGCTAGTAGCTATTTAGCTTTTGCTTTCCTTTCAGAGTCAGCAAAGATTCCCGTAATCGTATGAATCAGTGTCGATCCGTGATTCTGACCAATTCACCAGCCGTATCTCGCCGAGACCGCTGAGATCGCAGAGTAGATGGTACTTGATACCAAACACCACAGTACCACAATACCAAAGCACCAACCCAATACCCAACACCCAAAGCCCAGGGCCAGTTCTCAGCCAGCAGTCTCCAGTTCTCAGCCAGCAGTCTCCAGATCACGCAACCAGTCTGCAGTTCTCAGCCCGCAGTCTCCAGTTCTAACCACTAAGACCACAAAGAATTTTTTAGAAGAAGTTCACTAAGGAGAGGGAGCAAATCTCCCAATTGCCCAAGACCCAAAGCCCAGGGCCAGTTCTCAGCCCGCAGTCTCCAGAACTAACCACTAAGACCACAAAGAATTTTTTAGAAGAAGTTCACTAAGGAGAGGGAGCAAATCTCCCAATTGCCCAAGACCCAAAGCCCAGGGCCAGTTCTCAGCCAGCCGTCCCACAAGCTTTGTATCTGAGATTATCTAGGATTATTGTCACGCAAAGGGAGTAGGAGTTGATTTGATACAATGAAACTGGCAAAGCTCCTTAATAATCAATTCTTACCACAATACCATAGCACCAACCCAACACCCAACACCCAACACCCAATACCCAATGCCTAATACCCTATACCCAACACCTTTTCCCAATAGTCACATTTCTGAGTCTGTTAGCAACATTCGCCTGGACGAAGTAGTGTACATTGATTACATGAAAAGACAACTATTTATCCCCGCATTAATTATGTCGATGATGTCTGGGTATCTTCATATGGAAGCGCAGGTTAAACCCGATACGGCACATATTGAACTCATCCGATCCATTAATGAATTGACCTACGACATCGCCAACGAACATGACCAGTTTTATTCATTCAAGGGAGTTCGGGCTTTGGCCATGGTACACCTGGCCTGTCACGATATTCTTGTTTCACAGGGAGCACCTTTTGCCCCCTATGCTTACCAAAGTGATACTCCCGATATAGAGTCCGGGTCAGCTCTGGTGGAATCCACCCGTCGCATACTGAAAGAAGCGTATCCTGATCGCATTTCCACGATTGATTCCGTATGTGATCGATGGTTGGATCATGAGGACAATGAGGCAAGGGAGCTGGGGGAGGAAGTTGCGGATTTTTATATTGATTTGAGAGACAACGATGGCCATGAAAAAAATGGGGATTACACACCGATGACCAAACCTGGTGACTACCAATATACTCCTGGATTTGATTGGGTTTGGAAACCGGATTTTTCGGTAGCTCGTCCCTTCACGCTGGAATCCTTAACCCAGTTCAGATCCCCGCCGCCGCCGGATATGTCTTCGCCTGCCTATACTGAATCATATGAGGAAGTAAGGATGTACGGTTGTAAGGATAGTCCTGTTCGAACCAAAGATCAGACCCATATCGCCCATTGGTGGGCTGAGTTTGGTGAGCACAGCTGGAACCGGATTGGCCGACTCCTGTCGGATGATCAGCAGTTGTCAGCCACTGAACTCAATCGGATGTTTGCTTTGATCAACATGAGTCTGTATGATCTGTACCTGGTTTCCTTTGACAGCAAGTATTTTTATGATACCTGGAGGCCTTATACAGCGATCAGGGAAGGGGCAGATGATGGAAATCCCGATACTGGTAAGGACCCGGATTGGGAGCCTGAAATGACGACACCTCCCTGGCCTGAATACCCTTCGGCTCATGCGGCAGTCGGGGCGTTGGGAGCCGAAATCGTTAGCAATGTTTTTGGTACTCCGGAAGTAAAGTTTGAGATGACTTCTGTGACGGCATCACCGCCGGGAACTGTGCGCAAGTATGACAACCTTGATCATGCGGCTAATGACTGCGCAGACTCACGGATCATGAATGGTTTTCACTTTCGGTTTGCCACCGAGGAAGGCAAAAGGCAGGGCCGGAAAGTGGCACAATATGTACTCGAACAATTCCTCAGACCACTACCGGGGGCAGACTCCCTGGTCATGTGGTAATCTCAGTTTAGCAAGGCGAACAATCCCGCTGCCAGTGCTGCACCCAGAACCGGCGAAATCACTGGAATCCATGCATATCCCCAGTCACTGTCACCTTTACCTTTGACGGGTAGAATCCAGTGCATGAACCTGGGTGCCAGGTCTCTGGCCGGATTGATGGCAAAACCGGTGGGCCCGCCCAGCCCCATGCCGATCACAGCTACCAGCAAACCCACGGGCAAAGCCCCCAGACTGCCCAGTCCTGCAGGTACCGAAGGATCTGCAGATACAAAATTAGGTCCGGAGATGAATAACACGGTAAATACCAGAACAAAGGTGCCTATCATCTCGGCAATAACATTATGTATGGGATTGCGTATCGCGGGAATGGTGGCAAACGTGGCCAGTTTTCCGGGTTGGTCATCTGTAACCTTGTAGTGATCACTGTAGACCACCCAAACCAACAAGGCACCGATGGCAGCTCCTATCAATTGAGCTATGATATAAGAAATAACCTGATCCCAGGCAAAATTGCCGGTCATGGCCAATCCTATTGTTACGGCAGGATTGAGGTGAGCTCCACTGTAGTCCATCGATATGAGAACGGCAGTAAACACAGATAATCCCCATCCCAGTGTTATGATAATCCAGCCACCATTCTGTCCCTTTGTTTCTCGTAGTACCATATTGGCTACAATGCCATTACCCAATAATATTAACATCATGGTACCCACGATTTCAGCAGTAAAAGGACTCATCTCGACAGTGTTATTGGGAAGTAAGATATAAAGAACAATCTCACTTACCTACCATCATCGGCAGGTATTTTCTCACCTCCTGCAACAGCTGTTCGGATGACTGGTAGTGTATGGCATTCCAGCCTTCTTTTTGCGCGGCTTTGACATTGCGGAGGTTGTCATCGATGAACAAGGTTTCATTAGGCGCCAGGTTGTAACGCGAAGTCAACAGATGATAAATTTTGGGATCCGGTTTTTTAAGACCCTCTTCACCGGAAACCAGTATCCCTTCGAAATCCTGCAGAAAGGTGTACTCACGTATGGCAATGGGCCAGGTTTCTGCTGACCAATTGGTGAGGGCATAGATTCGATACTCTGTATTCTCCCTGAGTTTGCGGAAAAGTTCCACATTCTCATCCAGGGCTCCACCCAACATTTCTTCCCATCGATCGTAAAATAACCGAATCATTTCCTCATGTTCAGGATATTGTTCCACCAGGACCCGGGTCCCTTCGGCCAGTGTTCTACCTCCATCTTGCATCTCATTCCATTCAGGTGAACAGATTTCAGATAAGAAGAAATCCATTTCGGACTGAGAATCAAACACTTTGGAAAATAGATAGGTCGGATTCCAGTCAATTAGGACTCCACCGAGATCAAAAATGATATTTTTAATGGTCACCATATTCTTGTAAGAGGTTGATAATGCTACCCATTTTGACCCATCTATCTGTAAAAGGCTGATAGAATTGAATCCGGGGTTGTATTATTTTCGTATGTATGATGAATAAACGGTTGTAAGTTTATATTATTTATTGAACCTCAAAAAACATTCTATGTCGAAGGTATACCAGCTATTTAGTTTGATACTGATCTTATTTGCTACTCAATTGGGAATGGCACAAAATTATCGTGCTGTCCTCAGTGGAAATCATGAACCTTTCCCGGTGTTGAGTCAGGCTCTCGGTACAGTAGACGCAACTCTCTCGGGAGACACCCTTGCTTTGAGTGGAGATTTTGCCGGTATTGTGAGTGGAGTAGACACTACTATTGCCGGTGGCGCACATGTGCACCGGGGCCTTGCCGGTCAGAATGGCGATGTGGAGTTGGTGATGAATCCGACGCTGTCTGAAGGCCTCAGCAGCGGTATGTTTGAAGTAGCTACCAACACATTTGTGCTGGATGATGAACTGCAGTCAGCATTAAGTCAAAGAAGGTTGTACATCAATGTACATTCCCGGGACCATTCAGGAGGTGAAATAAGGGGGCAGATCTTACCTGAGGCTGACGAGGTGTATTCTGCCAATCTGTTTGGTAGCAATCAAACCACATCTGTGATGAGCAATGGCTACGGATCAATATTGCTGGAAAGAACGGGAAATACGGTGGTGGTCACCGGTTCGTTTCAACTGACCTCGCCATTAGCTACTGAGATTAATGGTGGAATACACATTCACCAGGCACCAGCCGGCTCGAATGGAGATGTATTGCAACCGCTTACGGTCACGCTGACCAATGGTGGGTTTTCAGGAGAAATTAGAGCAGAAGACAATACCTATGACTTTAGTGATGAAGAAATTGCCAATCTTATGGCAGAGGGGTGGTATATCAATGTACACTCTGACCAATGGCCGGGAGGAGAGTTGAGAGGACAGCTTACGCCACTGGCAACAGCAAAATTCCGCACTCATTTAAGTGGAATGAACCAGACACCTCCAGTCATTTCTTTTGCAACCGGAAAACTGGCCCTGGCCTTGCGTGATGGCAACCTTACCGTTAGTGGGTCCTTGAGCGGACTGGAAAGTGATTTGAACGTAGATATAGCCGGAGGTGCCCATATTCACCTTGAGATGGCAGGACGGAATGGCAACGTGGTATTTCCCCTTCAGGTGACACCGGGGGACGATGCAACCAGTGGCACATTTGAACCGGAGCAAAATACTTTTCCGATCTCAGCTGATTCGATTACAGCATTGATGGGCAGGAGTTTATACGTCAATATCCACACCCTGAACAACGCCGGAGGTGAAATTCGGGGCCAGATTTTACCGGAGAGTAATTATTTCTTCAACGCTTACCTGTCTGGAAGTCAGCAGCCTGATCCGGTTTTGACCAATGCTGAAGGAGCAGTGGTGCTGGAAGTCCTGGGAGATAGTGTGACGGTTTCGGGTACATATTCAAATTTATCCAGTGCATTGGCAGTTAACATTGCCAACGGTGCTCATATACATTTTGCTCCCGTTGGTTCCAATGGGGATGTAGCTTATCCCCTGGTACCGACCCCGGGAAATGATAATTTTAATGGCAGATGGCGTGCAGTGGACAATGGATTTGCGGCAGCCTTTGCCCGCCGGGATTCTATTCGTGCCAGGCTGGCTTATGTCAATGTTCATACGGACAATTTTAACGGAGGGGAGATTCGTGGACAGTTGATGCATGAATCCGTGGCAAATTTCTACACACCACTTTCGGGAGCAGAACAAACGCCGGCAGTGTTGAGCCAGGCAGCCGGAGCTGCCATGCTGGAATACAACGGTTCGAATGCTGTTGTTGTAGGCAGCTTCTCCGGGTTAGGATCTGACTTGAATGCCGCGGCAAGAGGTGGTTCACACCTGCATGTTGGTTTGCCGGGGAGCAATGGGTCTATTATTACCGAGCTTGCTGTCATTCAGGGTGATGATATGACAGCAGGAACATACGATGCCATGAATAACATGTACGAGGTGAGTCCCGGATATATGGATACCGTCAGACAACGAATGCTGTACGTCAATGTCCATTCCCTGGATAACGGTGGTGGTGAAATCAGGGGGCAGTTGCGTCCTCTGGCAAGAAATTATCACCTCGCCAACCTTCGGGGTAAAAACGAAACGACACCGGTAGCCAGTACTGGCATGGGAGCTGTGATATTAGAACAAAATGCTACTTCCGTAACAGCTTATGGTTCCTTTTCCGGACTGGTTGGTGACTTTGCCACCGAGGTAGCAGGTGGTGCTCATATTCATGGAGCTATGGCAGGGATGAATGCCGGTATTTTGCAGGGACTGAATTCAGAAGTGGGAGCGGACTTGAAGAGTGCCGTTTTTCTGGCAGATAGTAATGCCTACGAGCTGGCAGATTCGGCTATGATGATGCTGGTAATGGGAAATACCTATGTCAACATCCATAGCACTGAAGTAATGAGTGGGGAAATCAGAGGTCAATTATTGCACGAGATAAATGCGGCCCCTCCCTCACCGTTGTTTAGTGAACCTGCTTCTGGAGATACTATTACCATAGAGGAGGATGGACTCGACACTGAATTTGCAGCCAGGTGGGATGCGGTCGAGGATCCGGATGAAAATAAAGTGGTATATATTTGGCAGGTGTCGGATACTGCTGACTTCAGCAATCCGGGCCTGTCAGTTAACACCGGCACTGCTACTGAGTTTGTCATTACCCTGGGAGCTATAGATACTTTACTAGCCACTTTGGGGTTTGATTCGGGAGCAGTTACGCTTTATCACCGGGTTGTTGCACTGGACGGAAGTCTATGCTCTCCCGCTACGGTTGATTCAATTGTTGTCGTTAAGGGTACGTCGACTTCCATTAAAGAGAATCCATATTTGAGTGAGAATTTCCGAATATTCCCTAATCCGGTGACAGACGTACTTCAGTTGGAGATGGACCTGAAGTTGGGAGCTCAGGGTGTGATCCAGGTAGTAGATATGGCCGGAAAAGTAGTGAAAGAACAAGATGTCTGGCTCTTTGAGGGTATCAACCGGGTAGTTCATCCAGTCTCTGATTTGCAGAGTGGTGTCTACACAGCCAGGTTAATGCTGGGTGGTGAGCTGGCGGTTTCGCAGCTTTTTGTGAAGCAGTAGGGTAGTGGCGGTTAAATTGCAAGAAATTTCACCTTTCTTGTCGTCTGGTAGTTTTGTTTAAAGTGTTGATAATCAACAAGTAGTAGACTTACCACCCCCTAACCCACCCCTAACCCCCGCCAGCGGGGAAATATGCCGTGAAAGATTTGAATTCATTGATTACCAATTAGTAGTAGGGTGACCACCCCTAACCCTGTCAATGGGGAGGGTTAGATTTGAAATTTTTGGATTTTTTCCAGTCGGGAAAGGAATTGCCCTTTCATTGTCCGGAGCTTGAATAAGTCATTAGATCCTTTTCCCCCGCTGGCCCGCTGGCGGGGGAAATATGCCGTGAAAGTGTTGAATTCATTGATTATCAATTAGTAGTAGGGTGACCACCCCTAATCACGCCAAGGGCCAGCCAACGGGGCAAACTTCTCTCCTAATGTTCCTATTTGAAGAACTAGACCCTGTCCATCCCGACATCATCATAATCCTGGTCAGACAAAAGAGCCCTTGGAAATCACATTGAGTTGTCAATCCGCATAGGGAATCTAAGCTGTATATATTTCCTATTTGTATTTTAGGTAAAGCAAATCTCAACTCATGTTTTCACGAAGAAATTTTCTCTCCAAAGTCTCTATGGCATCCGGTGCCTTGTTGATGCCTCCTACTCTAGAGCGGCAGACGGGTGTTCCGGAGGTTCCTGCCGGTGTAGACGTTACCCATGATGAAGAATTCTGGTACCAGGTCAAAATGGCATACACGGTATCACCTGCCCTGGTCAATCTCAACAATGGAGGGGTAAGTCCACAACCTTTGGTAGTGCAACAGGCGGTCGAACGTTACAACCGGTTGAGCAATGAGACCCCCAGTTACTATATGTGGAGAATATTGGACAAGGGAAGGGAGTCCATTCGCGAAAAGCTGGCTGACCTGGCCGGTACCTCCCCTGAGGAGATAGCTATGGACCGTAACTCATCCGAAGCGCTGGAGACCATCATCTTTGGACTTCGGCTGAAGGCGGGTGACGAGGTGGTTCTGACCAAACAGGACTATCCCAACATGATTAATGCCTGGAAGCAGCGGGAAAAACGGGAGGGCATTGTGCTAAAGTGGCTGAATTTTGACTTTCCCATCGAAGATGCTGATGCAATTACAGACAAATTTGTTGACGCGTTTACAGAGAAGACGAAAGTGGTGCACATCACTCATTTGATCAACTGGATTGGCCAGGTATTGCCTTCAAAACAGATCGCCGATGCAGCACATGAGCGGGGAATAGAGGTATTGGTAGATGCGGCTCATTCCTTTGCCCACCTCGACTACAAAATCCCGGATCTGGGTGCGGATTATTTTGGTACCAGTCTGCACAAGTGGTTGTGTGCTCCCTTTGGCAGTGGTATGCTCTATGTGAAAAAGCAAAAGATCAAAAACCTGTATCCACTTTTTGCAGCCGGTGATCCGGAGAGTGAGGATATCCGCAAGTTTGAGGCCCTGGGTACACGGTCCTTTGCTATTGAGCAGGCTATTGGTCAGGCGGTGGATTTTCACCAGATGATCGGTAGTGAGCGAAAATTTGCCCGACTGCATTATCTCAAGAACTACTGGATGGAGCAGGCAGAACAGATAGAAGGGGTACAAATTCATACTTCCTACGACCCCGAGTTTGGTGGAGCGATCGGTTGCTTTTCTGTAGAAGGGATGGAGCCTAATGAGGTATCCCGGGCACTGTTGAACCAGCACAACATTCATACTGTGGCCATCAATTGGGAGAATATTCATGGTGTCCGTGTAACCCCAAATGTGTATACTGTTACTGCCGATCTCGATCGATTCTTAAGTGCTTTGCGGGATGTGGCAAAAGTGTAACATTTTACAAAAGTGGGGGCCCTTAAATTTTCAGAAATACTTACACTTATTTTAAAAGGCAGTCACGATATTGCAACCTTGATATTTGCCAATATGCTAAATTACCATGTCCTGGACATCGCCATAGATTCAACCTGGCTGCAGATCGATATTTTTTCATGCGTTGGAGCTAGCCAATATCAGGTTTGGGGAAAAGAGTTATGAAAAAACTGTCGGTAATCATACCCGTTTACAACGAATCGAGAACTATCTGTTTACTTTTGGATCGAATGAAGAATGTCCGGCTAACCAATGGGATTGAGCAGGAAATTCTGATCATTAATGACTGTTCAACGGATGATACCGGGGAGATAGTTCAACAGTATATCGGCGAAAATGCTCACCTGAATATTTTATATGCTCAGCATGATGTTAACCTCGGTAAAGGGGCAGCCTTACATACAGGCATTAAAATGGCTACTGGTGAGTTTTTGATTATTCAGGATGCTGATCTGGAATATGATCCCCACGAATACAATGACCTTTTAAAACCCGTGTTGATGGGTTTTGCCGATGTAGTCTATGGTTCCAGGTTTGTGGGCAGTAAGCCGCACAGAATCCTCTTCTTCTGGCACTCCATTGGGAATAAGTTTCTGACTTTCCTGTCCAATATGTTTACCAATCTCAATTTGACGGACATGGAAACATGCTACAAACTGTTTCGTACGGACATTATTAAGAATATGACATTGCGGGAGAAAAGGTTCGGCTTTGAACCCGAGATTACGGCCAAGATTGCCAGGATCCCCAATATCAGAATTTATGAGGTAGGGATTTCGTATTACGGCCGTACTTATGAGGATGGAAAGAAAATCGGGTGGCGTGACGGGTTTCGGGCCATGTATTGCATTATTAAGTACGGGCTTTTAAAAGTCAATTGATGAAATCCGGGACAAAGGTACTGGAAGGAGTGCTGCTGACTTTTATTATCGGGGGCATTATCCTGGCGGTAATAAATTTTGTGCATTTCCGCAGCTTGTGGCTGGACGAAGCTGTGTTGGCACTGAATATTATTAAACCAATAAATGAGTTATTCAAACCCCTCGATGATAACCAGGTTGCACCGATCGGCTTTCTGGTGGTAGAGAGCCTGATAGCTGATGTCTTCGGAAAAACCGACTGGTCTATGAGAGTTTTTCCTCTGCTCTCATTTTTAGTATCTGTTTATTTAATGTTCAAAGCCTCGCATAAGATTATAGAGGATCGCGCTTTTGCTCTTCTGGCTACGGGATTTTATTCTTTATCCTACATCGTTCTCAGATATTCTTCGGAAGTGAAGCAGTATATGACTGATACCACTATTTCCCTTCTAATCGTGTGGTCAACGCTTGTCTTTGCTCAAAAAAGGGATAACGGGCAATTATGGATATACGCCCTCATTGGCGCAGTGTCTGTATGGTTTTCCAATATTGCTGTCATCATGCTATTTACTTCGGGATTATATTATCTGTATGCAACATTCAAATCAGAGGACAGAAATCCTGGAAGTGCCATTTTTGTAATGGGATCATGGATTATCTCATTTGTGGTCTATTACCTGTTATTTGTATATGATCATCCCACCCGGGAAATGATGGTTGGCTTTTGGAGCAGAGCCGGCGCTTTTTTACCCGGTGATCCTTTGAGTACTGAATTTTACCGAGAGTTTTATTATAAATTGAGGATGCTGTTTCGACTATGGGGGAACACCTGGTTTACAACCGTTTTTGCCTTGCTGGTGGTCAATGGTATGATCTACCTGGGAAGGTGGAAAAAGGGATTACTTTATCTGTTGATTTCGCCCCTTGCCATACATTTACTTCTTTCCTTTTTCAGGATGTACCCCTTCCATTACCGTTTGATTCTGTACCTGTATCCGTTTCTGGTCATGCTGATGGCTTGTGGAATGTTTGCCATTCTTAGAGCAGTACATCGGGTTAAGCTCGGGGCTGTGATATATCTGATTCCTTTTCCATTGGTGATTAATCTGATGCTGTTGCAAAAAAGTTTATTCCCATTTGAAAAGGAAGAGATCAAAAAGTCACTGACTTATCTGGAGGAAAAGGTAAAGGATGGGGATGAAGTGTATTTGTATTATGGTGCGGCATCTGCTTATAGGTTTTATAAAGAGCATTATCCCCGGGTTTCCGGGAATGATGGAGTGAAAGTTATTTTGGCACCTGGCAATAGAAATGATTGGCCAAAATATAATGAGACAGTAGCTGCGATGAGTGATGAAGTCTGGATCTTGTTCTCTCATGTTTATGGGTCCCGGGATGAGGATGGATTGACTGAGAAGGACTATATTCTTAGATTGTTTGAAATGAATGGGTATAAGATTGTGGATCGGAAAGAATTTGTTGGATCGTCAGTTTATAAGGTTGACAAATCTCCCTCCGTTGATAAGTGACATTTAATTATGTGTAAAATGAGAATCAGAGATTTACTGTGCATGGTTTTTATTTGTTTAGGTTATACCTGTCTTGTTGCCCAGGAGTCCGAACTAACCATTCCAAAGCCCAATGCATCACAACTGGCCTGGCAGCAGGCAGAAATGGGTGCTGTTTTTCATTATGATTTGCATGTCTTTGATGGAAAAGAATATCAACAAGGAGGAGGCTCCGGTAACCGAACGAATCCAGTACCTGATTATCAGATCTTTAATCCTGAAGAACTGGACACGGACCAATGGATAAGGGCTGCCAGGGATGCCGGCTTTAAGTTTGCCATCCTGACCGCTACCCATGAAACCGGATTTGCCCTTTATCCCTCGGATGTAAATCCCTACAGTGTAAGGGCTTTGCAATGGAGGGACGGCAAAGGAGATATCGTAGGTGATTTTGTTAATTCCTGCCGGAAATACGGAATCAAACCTGGGATATATTTGGGTATTCGCTGGAACTCCTTTTTTGGAGTACATGATTTTAAAGTGAATGGTGAAGGTGAATTTCAGAAGAATCGGCAGGCATATTATAACAAAATGGTTGAAGGCATGGTGACGGAAATATGCACTCGCTATGGTGAATTATTCGAGATTTGGTTTGATGGTGGTGCCAGTCATCCGGATCTCGGTGCACCTGATGTACTTCCCATTGTTAAGAGGTACCAACCCAACTGCCTTTTCTATCATAATAATCAATTGGCAGAGGCGAGATGGGGAGGCTCAGAGTCAGGAACGGTATCGTATCCCTGCTGGGCAACTTTCCCTAATCCATATTCGCATGCGGGTGACACCCATGGAGACCATATTCAATTGTTGAAGCATGGAGATCCTGATGGAAAGTACTGGATGCCCGCCATGAGTGACGCACCATTGAGGGGATACAATGGCCGGCATGAATGGTTTTGGGAACCCGGAGATGAAGACCATGTTTTTCCACTGGAAAATCTCATGGACATGTACTACAGGTCGGTGGGTCATAATTCTACTTTGATTATAGGATTGACACCAGACCCCACCGGGTTACTACCGGAAGGGGATGTTCGTCGATTAAAAGAATGGGGTGAGGAAATTGAAAGAAGATTCGGAGTGCCCCTCGCGTCAACCGATGGAAAGAGTGAGGTAATCGATCTTGTATTACCCCGGTCTGCCAGAATTAATCACATTATTCTCCAGGAAGACATATCAAAGGGGGAGCGCGTCAGAAAATACAGCCTGGAAGCCCTGATTGATGACCAATGGAAAGAAGTAGCAACGGGACAGTGTATTGGTCATAAGAGAATTCAGGTGATTGACACGATTGAGGCATCGGGAATCAGATTGAAAATCATGCAGGCAACGTCCAGACCTCTGATAAAGGAATTCAGTGCTTACTTGGTCGATTGAGACGATACAGGGGATGAACATTCTGTTAGGCGCGGAAGTACTACCACAGCAGAGAGTTTGGACCTGGTAAGAAAATTAATACCTTGAAGAAATGCTTTTACAGGGATAATTCATGCTCGAAACAGATTACTTGATTGTTGGCTGCGGGGCCTCCGGTATGGCCTTTGCAGATGTTATTTTGACCGAGACGGATGCTGAAATAATAATGGTTGACAGATTTCACAAACCTGGGGGGCATTGGAACCTGGCTTATCCATTTGTAAGGTTACACCAGCCATCGTCATACTACGGTGTGAGTTCAGCCGATTTGGGAAACAGAGAAATTGATCAGGTAGGTTTAAACAGGGGCCTACAGCATTTGTCTTCCAGTGATCAAATCCTTGCATACTATGATGAAATCATGCAACGGAAGTTCTTGCCCAGTGGCAGGGTCAAATATTTTCCCCTGTGCAATTATTTAGGTAATACTCAATTCGTATCCAATCTCACGGGAAAAACATACGATGTGAAGGTAAAAAGGAAACTGGTGAATGCGATACATATGCAGACCAAAGTACCTTCCACCCATGTACCCAACTTTACGGTCTCACCCGGTGTGCATTTTATGCCGATTAATAACCTGCCTCAAATAGAAGTCCCTCCGGTGGGAGTGGTGGTTATTGGTGGGGGTAAGACTGGCGTGGATGCTATCTTGTGGCTTCTGGAGAATGGCATCGAACCCGAAAAGATTTCCTGGGTAATATCCAGAGATGCCTGGTTTATAGATCGCAGAAATACTCAGCCATCGATGGAGTTTCTGGGGGATTTTCTACATTATCAGGCATCACAGTATGAAGCTTTGAGAGATGCCAGTTCCATTCCTGATCTATTTGACAGATTAGAGGAGGCTGGGGTGGTTCTCCGGATTGATCCAACGGTAAAACCTACCATGTTTCGCGGTGCCACGGTGAGTCGGCTGGAACTGGATGAGCTTAGACGGGTCAAGAATGTCATCCGTATGGGGAGGGTGCGTCACATCGATGAGAGTTCGATTCTTTTTGAGGAAGGATCTCTGGATGTGGAGCCGGGCCAGATATTTGTCGATTGTTCTGCAAACGCTCTTAGCCATAGTGAGATCACAGATGTATTTTCAGGCCGGACTATTACGATTCAGCCCATACGAGGAGGGCAGATTGTCTTCAGTGCAGCCTTGATTGCCCACATTGAAGCAGCCTACAGTGATGAGGCTCATAAAAATGAACTCAGCAGGGTCGTGCCTTTACCCGATCATGATACGGATTGGATCAAAATGTTGGCTGGTTCGTTACGAAATCAGCAAATATGGAGAAAGGACAGCCTTTTGATAAAGTGGATCCGACAGAACAGGCTGGATGGTTTTGGGAACCTCCTTGCTAATGTAGGTGAAGGTGATACAGATCTGAAGATGAAGAGGACCCGTGTTCACAAAAGTATAGGACCAGCACTGGAAAAACTTCAGGCCTTTGTTTCAGAGCTGTCCTGACAGAGTTGAATCGGCTCTTCATAGCGTATTTTCACTACTGCGAAGACGAAAGTGGTCCACATAACGCATCTGATCAACTGGATTGGCCAGGTATTGCCTTCAAAACAGATCGCCGATGCAGCACATGAGCGGGGAATAGAGGTGTCGGTAGATGCGGCTCATTCCTTTGCTCATCTTGACTATAAGAGACCTGATCTGGGTGCCGATTACTTTGGTACCAGCCTGCACAAGTGGTTGTGTGCTCCCTTTTGCCGAGGTGTTTTTACACTACTTCCTTTAATTGAAATCATATCTGATTGACATTTTTATAAGTATTTCTGTTTATATATCTTGTATAGATGGAAATGTTAGCCTACACGCCTGAGAGTCCGGCTATTAGCGAATACGCTTCATTTGTTTGGGAAATAAAAGGAAATTTTGATAGTAATGAGATAGTATTGCCAAGTGGTGTGGTCGAGATCGTTTTCAACTTATCCCAACCAATTAGTGCAATATTGCCTGGTGGTAAGAATATTGATTGTGCCCCTCATTGTTTCATTCAAGGTATTCATACAAATGTTACGAAAGTTTCATACAGTGGTCAGCACCATTTGTTTGGATTGCGTTTGAGACCACATGCCGTGAGGAGTCTTCTTGGTGTTCTCCCCTCAGAGCTGAGTAATGAAGCAATAGATATTACACTTATCAAACCCCAGTTTCAATTTTTATGGGATCAACTTGTTGAGGTCCAGTCTTTTGCTGAGCGGGTAAAACTACTTGAAACTAACCTCAAGCCAGTAGATGTAATGGTTTGTCGGCGGTCAGAAACACTTAGCGCTTGGTTTTCGCATCATAGCTTTCAGACTATGCACTCTGTCCCACCTTTTACTAAACAATATGATTTCAGTGAAAATGATCGGTGTGATACAGTGGACGGTCTGGCACAATCAATTAATTATTCTACCCGACATTTAAACAGAAAAACCCAGGAAATTTTCGGACTTACTGCTGTAGAGTTGATTCGTTACAAGAGATTCTTGCAAGCCGTTTTACTAATGCATAGTGAAAAATACACATTAACACAAATTTCTCATAGAGCTGGCTTTTTTGACCAATCGCATTTTATCAGAGTATTCAGATCTTTTGCCAATATGACACCAAGCCAGTACCTGCAAATAAGAAGCAGATTGCCATATCATTTATTTGAATAGTCATTCATCTTTCTGCTGTCAAGTTGATCCGGGTTGAACATGTCCGATCTGTACAATTATGTGATTTATCAAGAGGCTAATTTAGTTTGTGATAGTTAAAGATTCGCATTCGTAATCTTATTGGTTAATTAATTTATTGTAACATGGAAGTCATGAAAAAGGCAATTATTTATGTAGTAGGGGTTGTAGCACTATATCTCATAATTGGATATTTTCTTCATTTGGTTGTTTTTCCCGAAAAGAAACCTAATGTATCAACTTATTTCAAAAGTGGCCAGATCTTTCATAGTAAGGCAGAAGGTTTTTCTCAGAATGTATCGAAACAAGAGAACGGATTAGTATTTTGTAATCTTGAAGTTCATCCCTTTGCACCAGGGCCACCTATGCATATTCATACGGGTTTCGACGAGTCTTTCGAGATCATGAATGGAGAACTTTCAGTCTGGGTAAATGGAGAGTTAAAAAGAATATCACCAGGAGAGGTTCTCCATGTGCCAAAAGGAACTCCCCACAAACCTTTCAATGAAACTTCTGATACTATCTACCTGAAGAAGGAATTCCCATTACCTGAACATTTTATGTTTGGTTTAGCTCAAGTTTACGGTTTAATGGATTATCATCCGGATTTTGGAAAAATACCAGATATGATTTTCATG
>JAUILF010000115.1 GCA_030433135.1 Bacteroidia bacterium
GCACGGTATCGAGGTGTTTGGAGATAGTGATCGCTTTGCCCAATGGTTACAAGAGAAAAATTTCCATCTGGGAGATCATGTGCCGGCCAGCTATCTCGATACCATCAGCGGGATTAAGCTATTGGATGATCGTTTGACAGCCATGGAGTACGGCGACAATGTCTGAGACTCTGACTTGCTTCCGGATTGCACGGGAAAAGTACGCTGGCAGCCTGCAGGCATCCGGTGCTGCCAATCGCTGGAATCGCGATCAGGAATGGGTGCTGTATGTCTCGTCGTCCCGGGCTTTAGCAACTCTGGAGCTGCTGGTACACCGATCATATATTCGACCAGATTTTCATTACAAAGTTATGGTGTTGGAAATTTCTCTTGATCCCGAACAGGATCTTGAAATCTTTTCGGCAGATGATCTGCCATCAAACTGGAGGTCGTTGGAAGCCTATCCGGATTTGCAAAAGATGGGAAGCCAATGGTATCAACAGAGATCGACCTTGTTGTTGCAAGTGCCATCCGTGGTGATAACTAAGGAGTATAATTACCTGGTCCATACGCGTCATCCTCGATTTGCTCAGCAAGTCAAACTGGTCGATACGGAATCCTTTTTCTGGGATGAACGTTTGCTATAACTAATTCCCTATCTACTATTTGCCTATAAATAATAATATGTTAAATAGGAGTGTTGCGAATTTAGAGCATCAACTTATTCTTTCCTGCTCCCGGAATGCTGATGATGATTTCAAGCTCTCCCCCAAGATGTCACCAGGATAGTGTTATTCATTGCTGGTTTGCTCGGCTGGAATAAGGACACAAGTCGGTGTGAAGTTTCCAGTGGATTGATGTTGGATTCTCTTCCTGGGTCAGGATGAGCAAACTCTAAACTAATCTGGAGTTGTCGCATCACTACGCCCCGATGGGGCTTTATTTTTTGATGCAGTTCGCATTGGGCTTCCGCCCAACGCTAGGACATAGCGCCCCTCTGGGGCTCCTGCAATTCTTCGTCCATCTTGACTATCATGGCAGCCGATCAATCCTGTTCTGACAGGCGGATTACGATTTGGTTCATCTATGCTTCCCCCATTGTGCAGGAAATTGATCCGCCATCGGGGGAATGAAATCCTAATTCTGACATTTGGGGGCGGATAATTACAATATTCGATCCCTTAAGGATTGTTGATATAAACTCTTCAATAATCAATGCAAATCTTCCAATCCCTCAATCGCCTCGGCTACCTTTTTGGAAACGTCCTTGGGCACGCGGGGATTAAAGGGGCCTCCCTCTCCCCCATCAATATCTTCGAATCGACTCAGGATCATGGCTTCCAGTACCGCCGAATAATTATATTCTCGTGCTGCCATGAAACGCAGTTCCTCCAGGGCGCTGATTCTTTCTTCAATCTGTCGAGATTTGCCGTAGTCACCAATGCGTTGAGCATTGTTGATCAAATCTCCAGCTTTGGCATAAATGACTGAAATACCACTGGTGTGCCCCAGTGTACCTTTTTCGGCAGCGGTGGTACTGCGATCACCAATACCCCATATAACAATACCTTTGTCCCCTACCTCATCTACTAGAGCCGGCACATCGTCCACGCTGGTTCCAACCTTCAGGCCCACAAAATGCTCTGACCTACGCATTAGTCTTATAATGGCCTCCTGGTCCCTGGGCTGGCGGTGATAGAAAAGAAACTTCGATCCGTGTCTCCTACCGTGCTTGTCACCAAACTTCATCAGGTCCTCATAGAGTCCCTCCGAACTGTAAACACCCCCTACCGGCATGATGAGATAAGCATCCGGTACTCGCTCCAGGGCACTCTGTTTGTCCACCATCTCGCTCATACCTTGCAGTGGATTGGGCATTAGTGCGGAAAGCAGTACTCCCTCCCCCTGCATGGCTGAGGCCGTACTCTCCAACAATTTCATCTGCTCAGCATCGGTAATATGATTGATCAGGCTGGTTCCCGCTACACAAATGATCCTTTGCCGGTGGTTGCTGAGATGATTGTTGCTCATCAGGTAGCGAATGTTGCGTTCGTGTGCCTGATAGTCAATCTTTCCCTGACGAAAAGGAATCAGGGGAATGGTAATCACATTGTTTAATACTTCACGTAGTTCGCTTGTTGAAAGCATAGTGGGATCTGTTTTTGATGATTCAGAGTCAGTTGGCAATATTAGCCAAGGAAGGTAAGGGAAAAAGGTTAATTCTGTTCTTCTTCAGAGGTAATAAATGTATCCTAAGCCTAAATTAAAGTGAGTACAATGACACTTCATTTCATTCACCTCTTTTCGATTTTCATACCTTGCGAACAATTCATAGGAATAAATGAATAAACGTTCACTTAGGCGCTTACTACAATGGCTACATCTGGACCTGACCCGCAACCTTGCTTATGACCGGATGACACGATCCATCCTGGAAAAATGTCTGACGTCATCCTCCAATTGCATTGATATCGGGGCCCATGAAGGAGAGATGCTGGAAGAATTTTTGCGTTTTGCCCCTGAAGGCCAGCACTGGGCTTTTGAGCCCTTGCCGGTCTATTTTGAGGAGCTTAAATTGCGATTTCGGCAGGTAGAGGTACTTCCTTATGCACTTTCTGATAGCCATACAACATCCTCTTTTCAATATGTGGTGGATGCTCCGGCTTACAGTGGGTTGAAAAGAAGATCGTATGATACACACGACCCTCAGATAGATGAAATACAAGTTGACGTGCGCACCCTGGATGAAATCATTCCATCGGACTCGGTGGTAGATTTTATGAAAGTCGATGTGGAAGGAGCGGAAATGCAGGTATTCCTGGGGGCGAGAGGCACCATTAACCGAAACCTTCCTACCATTCTTTTTGAATATGGAAAAGGTGCAGGTGATCATTACGGCACCCAGCCACATGATGTTTTTGATTTTTTTCTCGAAGTGGGTTTACCCATTTACCGGCTAAGAGACTGGTTGAAAGGTGAAAACGCCCTGGATTTGCAGGAATTTGCCCTGGATTTTGAAAACAATCGTGAATACTATTTTTTAGCTACTAAAAGAACTATACATGATATTTGAACACTTTGCCCTTAATGTGGCCGAGCCGCACAAGATGAAAGAATGGTATGTAGAGCATGTTGGCTTTCACGTAGTCTCCGAAATGGAAGAATCACCCTTTATGATCTTTCTGGCTGATCATACCGGACGCGTAGTGCTTGAACTCTATCGCAACGAAGCTGGTGCGATTTTGGACTATCCGGATCTGCACCACCTGACCATTCATCTGGCCCTGGAGAGTGCAGACTCAGCCAGTGATAGTGAGCAATTGATTTCTGCGGGCTGCAGTCTGGTAGAGGAAATCAACAAGGATGATGGTAGCAAACTGATCATGTTACGCGATCCCTGGGGGCTCGCACTACAGATTTGCCAACGGGGAGAGAGGATGAATGAGGTGGCTCTTTCTTAGAGCGAGTATTATTGTTCTTGTAGATAGGTCCCTCTCCTACCCATTAGTCATTCCAGATCGGTCGATGTCGGAATAGTAATAATCCATAATTTTGCCGTTTACCAAAGTCAATAGAAATTATGCGGATATTCCTGTTTTTCTTCGTACTGTTCCTGGCCTGCAACAATCCCGCCGATAATGGGGAGCAGGTTACCACACCCACCATAGCTGATGTTGATGATTTTCAATGGGAGGTCGATCGATTTGCCGATCTGAGGATATTGCGATATCGGGTTCCCGGTTTTGAAAAACTTAGCCTGGATCAAAAGAAGCTCGTGTATTTTCTTACCCAGGCAGGATTGGAGGGACGGGATATCATGTATGACATGAATTATCAGTATAACCTGGAAATCAGAAAAGCCCTGGATCAATTGGTGGAACATTTTGAGGGTAATGATACCTCTGAGGAATGGGACCAACTCCTCACCTATGCCAAACGGGTTTGGTTTTCCAATGGTATTCATCATCACTATGGCATGCAAAAGTTTAAACCCGGATTTTCGCGTGAATACCTGGAGAAGGTACTCAACGAATCGGGAGTCACGTTATCAACAGAAGCTTTGGAGGCCATTTTTGATCCAACCCTGGATACAAAGAAAGTGAGCCTGGATGCAGAAAAGGACCTGCTATTACAGTCCTCAGTTAACTTCTATGGACCTTATGTTACAGAAGAAGAAGCTTCAGAATTTTATGCAAACAAAAGTACATCGTCGGACGAACCCATATCCCATGGTCTTAATTCCCGGTTAGTAAAAGATGCAAATGGTCAATTACGTGAATTGACCTATAAGGTCGGTGGTGAGTACGGAGCGGCGATCGAAAAAATGATTCCCTGGTTGCAGAAGGCTGTGGATGTCGCCGAAAACAAAGCCCAGGCTGATGCACTCAGGCTACTTATCAGGTATTATGAGACGGGTGATCTGGAGATATGGGATCAATATAATGTGGCCTGGGTACAGGCAACGGAGGGTGACATCGACTATATCCAGGGATTTGTAGAGGTCTATAATGATCCACTTGGATACAAAGGATCTTATGAAAATATAGTGCAAATAAAGGACTTTGAGGCTTCGGCCAGAATGAAAGTACTTTCGGATAATGCACAATGGTTTGAGGACCACTCTACGATCATGGATGCGCATAAGAAGGAGGAGGTCGTAGGCATCACTTATAATGTCGTCAATGTGGCCGGAGAAAGTGGTGATGCTTCTCCTGCAACTCCCATCGGAGTAAACCTTCCAAACGCCAACTGGATCCGGGCCAGGCATGGTTCCAAGTCGGTCAGCCTGGGCAATATCATTGACGCTTACGATATGGCCAGTGGTCCCGGATTGCTTACCGAGTTTGCCCACGATGATGAAGAAGTTGTGCGTGGACAGGAGTTTGGTCAGTTAGCAGGAAAACTCAGTACGGCACTGCATGAGGTGATCGGGCATGCGTCTGGGAAGCTGGAACCGGGTGTTGGTACGCCTAGTGAAACCTTGAAAAATTACCGTTCGACCCTGGAAGAGGCCCGGGCCGATATTGTAGCTCTGTATTTTATTATGGACCCCAAACTGATTGAGCTAGGCCTGGTACCCTCGCTTGAAGTTGGAAAAGCCGAATATGATAGTTTCATTAGTAACGGACTACTCAAACAATTGCGCAGGCTTGAACCCGGAGAGAATATTGAGGAATCTCACATGCGCAACCGGCAACTTATCGCAGCCTGGGTGTATGAAAAAGGTGCTGATGATAAAGTGATCGAAAAAGTGCATCGTAATGGGAAGACCTACTACAATATCAACGACTATACTGCGCTGAGAGAATTATTTGGAGATCTGTTGAAAGAAATTCAACGGATAAAATCCCAGGGTGATTTTGAGGCCGGTCAGGCACTGGTGGAGAATTATGGCGTAAAGGTAGATCCTGATATCCATCGCGAGGTACTTGAAAGAACTGAAGGTTTGAATATTGCTCCCTACTCAGGATTTATCAACCCACAGCTTCGTCCTGTTACCGATGAGTCAGGGGAAATCACAGATATCGAACTGTCTTATCCCGATGATTTTGTAGATCAGATGTTGCATTACGGGAAGACCTACTCCAATCTGTGATTTTGGATTACCAGACATTGTTTCGGAATTCTGATTTCAACGGATCGATCTTTCGATCACAGATCATGAGCAAGTGGATCTTGTTACTTTGTTTGATAATTAGCGGCTTCGTATTTATCCATGGTAGTGAGGCGAAAAATGATGGCATGCTGGACTCAGGAACATATCGCGAAGGACCTTTTGTGAAGTTTGGTGAGAACCAATGGGAGGTTTATTACCTGGAGCAACATATTGGTGGCTGGCGTGAATTAAAAGACACGCTTGATTTGTCGGGTCGGTCAGAAGTAATCGTGTACAACCCTCTGGATAGTTTTATTGTACCACTTCCGGTGGGTCCTGTTCCGGCTCGTGAACCGGCTCAGGAGTATGCACTTCCCGAAAAGTTTCTGGCTATGTCAGATATCGAGGGAAATTTCTATGCCTTGCGTTCCATGTTGTTGGCACAGGGAGTGATGAATGCGAACTATGAATGGACATTTGGAGAAGGACACCTGGTTATGGATGGTGATCTTGTGGACCGGGGTAGTGAAGTCACAGCTTGTCTATGGTTGATATATAAATTGGAGAAAGATGCTGAAGCTGCCGGAGGTAGAGTTCACACTTTACTGGGAAATCATGAGATCATGGTTTTTAGTGGGGACTACCGGTACACTGACTCCAGGTATCTCAATATTGCCACATCCCTGGGGTGTGATTATTCCACACTTCTCGGGCCTCAGTTTTTGATGGGTCAGTGGTTGCGCAGCCGGTCTGCGATCGTAAAACTGGGTGACATTCTCGTTAGTCATGCGGGAATTGGACCCTCCATAGCTGACCTTGGCCTCACAGTGAGTCAAATCAATTCCGTTTTTCATCGCAGCCTGAATCGGGACGTCCTTGATTTGGGTAACCAGGAGTTTATGACCCTGGCCGGTCCGGATGGAGTACTTTGGTATCGGGGTTGGATTGAGGCACCACCGAAGGAAAGAATGTTAAATCGAATCCTTGAGCAATACGGAGTCAACAAGATGATTGTAGGGCATACACCGGTCAATGATATTAAAGTGTTGTATTCCGGTAAAATGATAGCCATTGATATTGTTCAACCCACTTATACGGATAGAGGAGTCGTAAAGGCGCTACTATATCGGGATGGACATTATTACCAGGTTACCGATCAGGGGGATGAAGACTTGATTTTGTAGTTTTAACCGGGAATATGCATTAGATTTTCTATTACGAACCAAATATGCTGCAAATACGGGCACATAAGCACTTTTTGATTCTCACCATGATGATCACCATGTTTCCGAGTCAAAAAGTCCTTGGAGCACCCGTCTTTATTGCCTATTTGGCTCTCTTGACGAAATCCCAATCCATAATCCCGGTTTAGAAGCTATGAGCACTGTCAGACTGCATACCTCAATATTTGTAATCTTCATCTTGTCGCTTATTGTCACGGGATGCTATGGTCCCGAGCAGGCTGAGGAAGCGGTAGATGCAAATGCCTGGAAGCACACCTTTTTTCGCGAGGTATACACCGACAGCATACTTGATATTCGTCTTGCATTTGACCCGCAAGAGTTAATAGAGAAAGCCAACACAGAGAAAAAAGTAAAGGGTACTGTGTCGGTGCATAGTCATGGCCTGAAAGAGGTTCCGGTGCGCATTACTGCCCGGGGACAAAGCCGAAAACGCATATGTGATTTTCCTCCCATCCATCTAAATTTCCGGAAAAAGGTGAATAAGCTGCATCAATGGTCGGATTTTGGTAAGTACAAACTGGTGACCCATTGTTTGGAAGAGGACAGTATTAATCATCTCGTTTTTAGTGAATACCTGATCTATCAGATCTACGAATTGATTAGCCCTTTTTCATTGCAGACCCAGCTCTGTCGAATACAGTACGGTCACACACCTACCAAGTTTTTTCAATATGGATTTATTATTGAAGATGAAGACGAAATGGCTAATCGGCTGGGGGGTTTTAGCACCAAAGTGGATGTATCCAAAATCAGGGTGAATAAAGAACAATATCAGACCCTGGTGCTTTTTCAATATATGATTGGAAATACGGATTGGAATCTTAACCGGGAACACAATGTGTCCTGGATCATATCACCTCAATTTGAAAATCCTGTCATCGTTCCCTATGACTTTGACGCGAGTGGATTTATCAATGCTCCCTATGCGACGCCTCATGAAAACCTTCCTATTGAAGAGGTGAGAGAGCGATTCTTTCAATATCGCGGTAGCAAAGAGGATGATTTTGCGCCTGTGGTTGAGACCTTTCTCAGGAATGAGGCACAGATTTACGCGCTGATAGAGAATTTCACTTACCTGGATGCTCCGATGCGGACTGAACTTGTTGATTATATCCGCGAATTCTATACCTTGATCAAAGAGGCCGACTGGAAAGACAAGGTTTTTATGTAGAATGTTGGTGATGGAGGGTGTTATGATGTCGCACCTACAGGCGAATCGCTTCGCGATTGTCAGCATGGCACTTGGGTTCTACATCTGACTATCCAGCTACAAAGGTGTCAGTCCTACGGGCCTGCTAAGGTGAGCTTTCCCGATAGGACTAAGCCGGACTAGTCAAACCTGGGAATGGTATGAAATCCGGTAATCTCGATGGGTGATCCCCAGCTCATGCTGGTCATAACATCGCTTTCTTTTGCCGTGATTTCAACCTTTGCCTGGTCTACTTTAAGTTGTTCAGGCATGTTTACCGGCAACCATTTTTTACCTTTTTGATCTACGATGCCCCAAAATCCACCTTCGAAATCCTGGTATTGAACGGTCCCTTTTATCTTCATGAGTTTACCATTAGCTGGTTCATTGTCTCCTGCAAGTGTTTAATTAACGCAGACTGGTGACCGATGGTTTCCTCCAGCTGTTGTAATGTTGTGTGTTGGGCAGGAGCAGACTTTTCGGAATGCGAAAATTGACTAACCAGTGTATTGAGATACCAGACCTCTCTGATCTCACCTATGTTCATGCGAACTATCTTATACATCGGATTGTCGCTAATCAGTTCCAGGTGCCGGTGTCTTTGCAGGTTATTCACCACTCGCTTTACCAGGATGTTACTCCGCGTCACTATCACATATACATGATGATCCCTGATACCCGATATCCAGTCAGATGGTTCGACGTAGCGGCAGATCACTTTATCACCTTCTTGTAAGGTAGGAAGCATGCTGTCACCTGCCACATCAAAAGATCGAAAGGAACCAAACTGAAAACGCTTGTCAGGTAGAGAATAGGCCGGAAGGTCCTCATAAAAGACCCGGTCCGCTATTTCCTGAGTATAACCTGCCTGTGCCGATATGGGCACATGAAGAATTCGTTCGTTGCCTTGAGCATTAACACCTACCGTCAATACTCTGAAGTTATCGGCACCCTCTTCATCCAGAAACATAGCACCATCCCCACTATACAGATAATTGGGGTTGATTTGAAATACTTCTACCCCGCGCCGAATAACCTCCAGGGGAACATCTCTCTTACCCTTCAAAATCTCATTCAGATTTTGGGGCAGATAATCCAGTGCTCGGGCAAACTGCCTACTGGATTTTACCTTTCCTTCTTCCTTTAGTCGGTCATGACATGCTACAAAGCGGCTGGTTACAACACTGGGCATAAGAATAGGTTCTTGAGAACCTAAATATAAGATAAAATCTTAATGTGTAGGAAAGATGGTACCTGGGCCAATAGTCGGTAGGTGTCAGGTGCTGACCAAAACACCAAAACACCACAAAACCACAAAACCATAACCTGGACGAGCCAGAACCAAAAAGGTACCATGCAGTAAATTGAATGTCCGAGATGCATGAAGAGGACATATCCTACAGGTGGTCAAAGCAATAGAGTTTGGCTATCGTATATGGAAAATGACGTCAACTCCCAGTGGCCTTGAGGAGGGTACTGAGATACCTATCTCGCGCTGGTAAAAGTCATTCTCACCATGCCTGACTGCGTTATTCCTTCCTTAGATACATCCCGGTATCTTTCCTCGTCATGCCTTGTCAGACATGGCGATTTATGACTCCAGCATCAATCTGTGCATCTCAGTACCCTCCTGAAGATCGCTTGTAACTTGCAAGATGATGAGAAGAAGATAAAATCAATCGTACATGTACAACCTACTTTCAAGGATAAGTGTAGCCTTATACATTTGGAGAAATGGGATGATAGATAATATAATTTAGAAAAACATAAATGAGGATAAAGCGCATTTCAACGACCCTGACTCCAAATGGATCCAGCGGTTATACAAGCGATCCACCCAGGACCTCAAGAGAAGTGCCTATTGATCATTACATTCAGAGAGAACAGGAGCCTTCCTGCCACCTTGGGGAGTTGACTAGATTTTTGCTTCTTTTCATCAATGGAAAAGAAGGCCACCACGGCAGTGGACCTAGCACAAAAAAGACAAAGGACGATTGAGCAGAATCCCACTGCCAGGGTTTTCAACCTCCTATCTTTTCAAGATATAAGAACCCGCGAAAGAGAAACGAACTATTCATTTTCTGCCAAAAAATGACAGAACATTGATCACTAATGTAATAAAACCACAACACCACAACACCACAACACCACAAAACCATTCCCTACGCCTGAATAATTGCTCCGAAATCAGAGGCTTTGAGTGAAGCACCACCTACCAGTCCTCCGTCTACATCAGGCTGCGCAAACAACTCAGCGGCATTGGCAGGCTTTACACTACCACCGTAGAGGATGTGTGTCTTGTCTGCTACTGATGGTTGGTAGTTGTCAGCAATCATTTTTCTGATTTCATGATGCATCTCCTGAACCTGCTCTTTGGAGGCAGTTACTCCGGTACCAATGGCCCAGACGGGTTCGTAGGCAATGACGACACTGCCAAGGTCTTCTTCCGAAATCTGAAAAAGTCCTTCGGTAAGTTGCTTTTTTACATAGGCTACATGTTCACCGGCTTCTCTCACTGACAAGGGCTCGCCACAACAGAAGATCACTTTCAGTCCTTCATCAAGGGCGGCACGGAGTTTACGCGACAATAGTTCATCGGTTTCATCAAAATATTCTCTACGCTCCGAATGGCCCAGAATGACCGTTTCAATACCAATCGACTTCAACATAGATGCAGAAATCTCTCCGGTGTATGCACCCGATTTTTCCTGGTGACAATTTTGTGCAGCCAGTTGTATCTGCGAATCACTGACCATTCCCTGGAGCTCGTGTAAATAGAGGTAAGGGACACCAAGAATCACTTCTGTATTATCCGGGATAGCCACTTGCAAGAGTCCTTCGACCAGAGCGATGGCTTCATCCCTGTTATTGTTCATTTTCCAGTTTCCGGCAGCAATTTTTTTTCTCATAAAGTCATTATCGTTTTTAAACCTTTTCCCCTTTTTTGAGTCATAAAACCAACGCAAGGGCGAAAGTAAATGCAGATTCGCTAAAGTGTCAGCAAGTTTAGTACAATTATTGATAAAGAGAAGTGGAGAGGTAACTAAATTTTAACCAATGCTAGATTCCATTACGATAAATCAGAGAGCAGGTCGTAGACGGCAATTGAATACAGGAATGGGTAAGTACTCTGGTCCCTGGACAGATGAACATCGCTTGCACCTATTGCGACGATGCTTGTTTGGAGTCAATCAGGAACACAAGAATATGCTTCGTGAAATGTCCATGGATGAGATGGTCGATATGTTATTGATTCCGGCACCAGACCCTTCTGTACCGGTGAATGATTACAACTCCGACGACCTGGTGGATCCTGAAATACCATTTGGTGAACCCTGGGTGGAGTCCAAAAACAGGGACATAGCAGCCATCACTTCTGCCCGGATCATTTCTTTGAAAAGCTGGATGGTGAAGAATTTTATGGACCAGTCAGTTTCCCTCCATGAGAAGATGATTTTCTTCTGGCACAATCACCTCGCCACACAGTCCTGGGAAGTCTTTTGGCCACATCTAACCTATAATCACATAAAGATTCTCCGCAAACATGCTTTTGGAAACTTTAAGGACCTGGTAAGAGAAATAACGCTTGATCCGCATATGCTGATCTACCTCAACGGGGCATTAAATCGCAACTCTGCTCCGGACGAAAATTATGCTCGTGAGCTTCAGGAGCTTTTTTGTGTGGGTAAAGGTGATGAGGCTGCCTTTACCGAGTCCGATGTCCAGGAAGCAGCAAGGGTTTTGACCGGTCACTCCATTGACTGGGAAGATGGAGGCTCCTATCTGTACAGACCTTACTGGCACGATGAGGGTGACAAACAGTTTTCGGCCTTCTATGGCAACCGGGTGATCAAAGGAGGATCGGGTGATCAGGGAGCAGCAGAACTGGATGAGTTACTTGATATGATCTTCTCAAATGCCGAGGTGTCTCGCTTTCTGGTGCGTAAACTTTACCGGTTCTTCGTCTATTCGGAGATAGATGATGTCACCGAGTCCATGGTTATTGAGCCACTTGCGCAGGAATTCATCGATAATGACTACGAAATAGAGCCTGTGTTGAGGCGACTTTTTACTTCAGAGCACTTTTTTGATCAGGCCAATATGGGTGCTATGATCAAAACACCACTTGACTTCCTGGTAGGCTTTTGGAAGTCTACCGGTGTGAAGATGCCGGAGGGTGCCACAGTCAGCAACGAATTTGAAATACGAACCAGCATGTTGTGGACCATGTCCAACCAGGGGCTGGAGGTACTGGATCCGCCCAATGTATCCGGATTTCCGGCCTATCATCAGTTTCCTCAATATGACAAGAGCTGGATCACAACTAATACCATTACTAACCGGGCGTCGGTAACCGATGCTTTCGTTTACTGGGGCTTCTGGTCTGAAAACCTGCTTACCACAGTAGACTTGCTTGACCATATCAATTCATTTGCCAGTGCTGAAGATCCCATAAAATTGGTCGATGACCTTGTGCTGTACCACCTGGCTTATCCCGTGTCAGAAGATGTCAAAAACAGGATGCTGCTCATACTGTTATCGGGGCAAATCAGTCCTCACTACTGGACGGATGCATGGATAGATTACAGCAAGGATCCTACCAATCAGATGAAAAGAAACACGGTGGAAATAAGGGCAAAGGTCCTGTTTCAATTCCTTTTTCAACTAGCCGAATTTCAACTTAGTTAGAGCTATGAAAAGAAGACAATTTGTACGACACGCAACGAGGACAGCCATTTTGCCCGCCCTTTTTAATGGTACAGGCATGGCCGCTTTTGCCCGTTCACCTCTATTTCAGGCTCTGGGCTACAATCAGGTAGATACGGATAAGGTCCTGGTCCTTATATACCTGGGTGGAGGCAATGACGGATTAAATACGGTAGTGCCGGTAGATCAGTATGATATTTTACAAAAAGCCCGGCCGGATGTAGTACTACCCGAAGATGTCCTGCTCAATCTGGATGGAGTGGATGATGTCCGCTTTCATCCGTCTCTGGGAGGGTTTAGAGACCTTTACGATGATGGCAATCGCGCCGTGATCCAAAATGTGGGCTATCCCGATCAGAACTTTTCTCATTTCAGATCTACTGATATCTGGATGACCGGTGCAGACAGCGAGGAAGTGTTGGCTACCGGATGGTTGGGGCGGTACCTCGATACTGAATATCCCAACTACCCTCAGGACTATCCAAATAGTAATGCACCAGACCCACTTGCTATCGAAATTGGTTATAATTTGTCGGTAGCTTTTCAGGGGCCGGTCACCGGTATGGGGATGGTAGTTGGTGACCCTGACTGGTTTTATCAACTGGTAGAAGAAGCCGACGATGTGGCTCCAGACACCAAAGCCGGAGATAAACTGAATTATATCCGGCTTGTGGCCAGACAATCCCAGGTATATGGAGAGGTCATAAAAAATGCCGCCTCCAAAGTTACGCAGCAACAACCATATCCCGATACCGGTTTGGGACAACAACTCAAGATCATAGCCAGACTGATAGCAGGTGGCTTAAAGACCCGGTTGTACATGGTCAGTATCAATGGATTTGACACTCATGATAGTCAGGTGATGGCTGGTGACCACACCATGGGGGAACATGCTGATCTACTTCAGACTTTGGGGGATGCTGTCAATGCTTTTACCCGGGATCTGAAGTCGCTTGACATCGAGGACCGGGTGGTGGGAGCCACTGTTTCTGAATTTGGACGTCGGATTATATCGAATGCCAGCCTGGGCACTGATCACGGTGCTGCTGCCCCGATGTTTGTTTTTGGCAAGTCCGTGCTGGGCGGTGTGTATGGCAGCAATCCTCAATTGCCAGCCAATCCAACTGTTCAGGATAATCTGGAAATGGAGTTCGATTTCAGATCTGTATATGCATCACTTTTGCAATCATGGTTTTGTGCAGATACATCGGTCTTGCAACAAACCCTGAATAATGATTATAACATCATACCCTTTATTGATCCCGCTGTCTGTGGTACCAGTACATCAATAGCACAACATAACTTTGACCACGAGCCATGGATTCAGCATTATCCAAACCCGGTCAGAGATCAGGTGACCATTAGGTTTAGATGGGGTGATCAGGCTGTTCAGATTCAACTTGTCAATGCCGCAGGTCAAATGATTGCTCAGATTGCACAGGGGAAGTTTGGGGGTGATACCCAACAAACTTACTGGAATGCCAGCCATTTGGTGCCCGGATTATATTATCTGACCTATCGCAGTGGACAAATCAGGCAGACCAGTACAATGGTAAAATTGTGATGAGATCTACATCAGTTTGGGGTCCAAAGCGGATTTCCGGCTTCAATAAATTTGACCGGCACCTCATCGACAAACTCCTTTAACCAGGTGGCACAATACTCCATGCCTGCTTCTTCGGAAATAGCATGCCCCATGAGAATGAGATACTTTTCTTTCCCCTGGGTCTGGGCATCCCGTACGTATTCTACCGTCTCCCATTCCGGAGTCTCTCCGGTCATAAGAACGGAAACATCATCTCGTCTCAGCATGCGAATCTGGGCTTGAGAACCCGGAGCCCCTACAGATAAGCCGACCTTAGATATCCGGGCATCGGGATCTCCTACTACTCTGACGTTGTTTACCGAAAACTTGTCTTGCAATGAGGCAGCCAGGTCTCCCAATGTCTGCTCAGACAAGGCATAAACATAGGGTCCGTCCTTTTGATAGTCTTCCCAGCCGAGTCGGGATAACATTCCCTGGTATATTCCATCGGGTTGGGTACGATGCCAGTGATCGTGAAAGCGGAAGATGACCAGGTTGTTGTCATCGATGATTTTTTGTTTGGCCAGGTAGACCGGATCGTCGGCAAAGAATTCGGTGTCATCCCGGTGATTGTAAAAAGTGGGTTCGTGGGTAATGATCATATTGAGGCCCTGGGCTGCTGCCTTTTCCAGTACTTCCTGGGTAGCCAGGAAGGTGGTGGCAATCCCGGTGACGGGGGTTGCATCAGACCCACTCTTGTAGGTATCTACAGTCTCAGTAAGCCAATCGCAAGTCACATTTTCCTTGATTCGATCCACTATGTCTCCTGCTGTAACTGCATTGGATCCTGCCGGGTAGATTTGGACATGGGTGAATGCAGTAAGAAGTCCCATAGCAGTACAAAGAAGGAGTATTAACCTTGAAGTTTTCATCTAAAAATGCTTTAGGACAAAGAAGATAGCAGATAAAAGTAAATTCCTGGTGTAGTATTAGTTTAATTCTTCCGGATGTCAAAGGTGCCGCACCTACGGCGCTTGCTATCGGATACCCTTTTTACTACAAAGGTGTCGGCCCTCCGGGCCTCCTATCGATACCCTGCTCCATTGGAGGCCATACCATGCTAGTGGTGGCGGCGCAGAAAATGTGATTCCTGGAGGGTGATAGAAAACTAGATTAACTCAAGAAAAAATGATTTCATTTTGAATATCATGATAACAAGTGGTACTCCACTCTCATTGGCTACGAGTGATTAAGGTGTCGTACCTACGGCGCTTACTACAGGATATTACTTTTTTACACCATAGGTGTCGGCCCCTCTGGGCCTTCGATCGATACCCCTGCTCCATTGGAGTCTTTGCCCAATAAATATGCCGCAGAGCCAAAAGATAATGCCCTCCGGGTCTCTTAAAGCCCCATTATTACTTTACTTTTGCGGTTTTGATGTAGCATAAAATTCTGACCTGGTGGAATTGGTTAATAATCAGTATGAGATTCAGGGTATTCCCGTCGAGTTATTGGCGGCAAAATACGATCTGCCTTTGTTTGTTTATGACACTTCGGTGATCAGACGACAGTATGAAAAGTTGGTGTCGGCTTTCGATGTGCCATACCTGAAGATCAACTATGCCTGTAAGGCCCTGACCAACCTGTCTATTCTGCGACTGATGAAGTCCCTGGGAAGCGGTATCGATGCGGTATCGATTGGAGAAATCCGCCTGGCCCTGGAAGCTGGATTTGACCCCGAAGATATTGTCTTTACACCCAGTTCTGTCAGTATATCAGAATACCATGAGGTGATTGACCTGGGAGTGAGGATTAACATTGACAATCTCGAGATGTTGGAATATTTCGGGAAGAATCTTCCACAACAGAAATTTTGTGTAAGGATAAACCCACATATCCTGGCTGGTGGAAACAAGAAGATCTCCACGGGACACATTGACTCCAAATTTGGGATTTCTGTCCATCAGCTGGATAGAATCACAGAGCTTATCAAGCAGTATGACCTCAACGTAGAAGGCGTGCATATGCATACCGGTTCGGATATCCTGGATGTTCAGGTGTTTCTGCAGGCCACCGATATTCTGTTTCATGCAGCGGAGTCCTTTCCGGATCTGACTTATATCGACTTTGGTAGTGGCTTCAAAGTTAAGTATAAGCCTGATGATGTAGAGACGGACATAGCGTTGTTTGGTAAGGAAATGAGCCGAAAGTTTAATGACTTTTGCGCAAGAACAGGAAGGGATCTGGAACTTATGTTCGAACCGGGAAAATACCTGGTTTCAGAA
>JAUILF010000116.1 GCA_030433135.1 Bacteroidia bacterium
CAATGGTATACATATGCCGAGTACATATGCGAAGCAAAAACCAGCTACCAGTCCTATATAAACTCCTCTGATCACTCTCTTCCTGGAAATCGGCTGAGCCAATAGTAGCAATATGAACTCCTGTGAGGAATAGTAAAACATATTAGAAAACACAATGGACATCAGTGGAATAACAAACAGTATGACCTGCATCAGACTTAAATATGCCTTCTCTGGATAACCCTCCAGAAAAAAAATACCCCAGCCAGTAATCCCCATAAACAACAAATAACCCGCTATGGCCCTGTTTCTTAATAATTCACTAAATATGCTTTTTGCAATCTGATTCAAACTAAAGATCTTTAAGCATGGACACGACAACTCCCTGGAGCGTACCTTCCGAAGTCCTTGCCTTCAATCGCTCTACAGGTTCGTCAATCACAATACGGCCTTTCATTAAATATATCACCCTGTCACATATCTCCTCTAAATCATGCAAATTGTGAGAAGTTGTTAAGATCACTCTGTCTTCAGAGTTTCGGATTCGGTTGATCTTATCCTTTAAAATCTGATTGGATAAAGGGTCCAGGCCGGCAGTAGGCTCATCCAAAATAATCACTGAAGGATTTAACAAGAACGCAAGTGAAGCGCTGACCTGCTGCCTCATACCTCCTGATAACTGCCCCAACTGCATATGGCTGATAGATGCCAAATCATAATCATGAAAAAGAGACAAATCATAGTCAGCAGGAGAAACATCCGGTCGTAGTTTCTTTATGAGGTCAAATATTGAAATCACCCTCATATGACTGGGAAACCTACTAATCTGAGGCATATAACCAAACGACCTCCGGTACTCATGTTCACCCTCAATTTTCAAACCATTTAGTTCAATACTTCCTGAATCAGGAAAAGTAAAACCTAACATGCACTTAAAGAATGTTGTCTTTCCTGATCCGTTTGGCCCGATCAGAGCAACACTGTCACCTTCACTAAATCGAGAGCATATTCCATCCAGCACCGTACTACGTGAATAACTCTTTCTTAGATCCTGTATTTTAATCATACCTGTAAGGAATCAATCGCGGTCGATCGTCAGTAAGACCGGTTGGGATTAATGAAGGAAATACCTTTTCGACAGAATTAAACAAGTTTACTACCAGACTGTGAACTAAAATCATCGCTGAAGGAATTTCATGTATAATTCGTGAGAACAAATCAACAGGTCGGTAAGGCACGTCACCGAACCCATCCCTGTCAAGGTCGTATCCGGAATAATTACTCCAATAATTCTCAACAAAATCATTAGAATTGTATTTGGAGTTGGTAACAACATCAAAAGTGTTGGAAATGAAATTATTCGTAGTTATTGAATTATCTATACAATTACCTTTGATGTCAACAGCCGTACCATTCGATAAAAACACATTGGATGACATAGTAATGCCGGAGGCTCCTTCAGCCAAGATAGCTGTAGTATTATTTACAAATCTATTCCTCCCTATTTCACCATGGCTAATTTCCTTCAACAATAACCCGTAGGAAGCACTTCCCCAATTATCCCGAAACAAATTTTCAATCATTCTTATCCTTTTTGAAAACATAACAGCTACACCCGCCCCATTATTTGTAAAAATATTATCGGAATACCTGTCATCATTGGAAAACATGAAGTGCAACCCATATCTCAAATTTCCGTGATTATGGTTGCCGACAATTTCACTACTATCAACAAATTCAAAATAAATACCATCACGATGTCCTGTGGTAACATTTTGCATGATTTCAAGATTTTTCCCCTTCCATACATGAATCGCATTCCCGGCACTGGCTTCTTCCTCCACGCTACCACTAATTCTGTTATCAATCACCTTGCTATCAGAAGTATATTCGAGGTAAACCCCAAAAAAGCAACTATCGATATCATTGTCTGAAATGGTCACACCACTAACTTGCTGGGTTTTTACAGCTGCTATTTCCTTCAAAAAACTTGGCCCCACATTGCGAAGTGTCAAACCAGAAATAGTTACGAAATCAGATCGAACCAGCCAGATATCAGCTGGTGCTCCCTGGGCATCAATAATAACATCACCATGAGCCAAAATAGTGAGGGGCTTATTTACAACCAGGGAATGCTCCCTGTAATGCCCCTCATATATGACGAGCGTATCGTAAGCAACTGCGATTTGCAGAGCATCACCGATCATCTCATATTCTCTGCCTTTGCCGACTTCTATGATATTTGCAAAACAGTAAAGAGGCAACGTTAACAACCATATGAAAGGGATTTTCATTCTCCAGAAAATTTTTCATTTAATTCATTCCAGGAAAGTGCCCTTCCATCAAAAGCAGACTGATCATAGAAAGCAGCAAGGTTCGCGCCCATCGGGCTTCTATATCTTTCAGAGATTATATAATGCAGTGAATCCACAGAAAACAGCTCGCGAGGTCTGTCATAAGGAATGGCAAAACATCGGCCTTCCAGAGACGTATCCTCAGATAGCTGATTAACCAAACACTCAAGAGCATCATATTTGTAGATCCTCCCTTTGCTTGTAATAATCTCTGCTCCAAACTGAGGCTCTGCTATGCTCATACGGCAATAATAACATTGATCCTTTCCATAAATAATCGGATCAGGATTTTTTGGACTGCACCCAATCACTGCCATTGCAACTATCAGCATACCATATCTGAGGTAATCTTTCATTATTTATCTTTCCATTTTATCCAACAAGCTAGGCCGGAAACAGCAACTGACAGAAAGAGGAAAATTGAACCTAATCGTGGGTAGGACCTAACATAAAAATTTAACAAATCCTTCTCGCCAAAGACTGGTGGCATAAAAGCCATACCTTCAATCTTTATCGGAGCCATGGGATCTAGATTGTGACCGTAGTCGTAGAGCCACAGATAAAAATCATACACTGCCAATAAAGCAAGGATGCTCAAAATAGCACTCCAAAGAAAATAACCCAAAGTCTTATCAACAGCGACAAACAGGACACCGAGCGAGATCATCGTTCCTACTACATATGGGAAGTACTTTAATTCGGGTATGGCATCGGGTTCAATATCCTGCATGCCAATATAGTGGTTCAGAATGTTGATATTATTGATGATATTTCCTCCTCCCTCATCTCCAGAAAACTTACTGATCCAAATATTAAGTCGAAGGCCTCCAGGAAATTGAGCCGCCTCCAGAGTAATGCGCCAAAGAGGGAATAAATACAGACCAATTAAAAGAAAACTGGCAAGGAGAAGGAGCAATCTTGGCTTTGAAAAGTTCATACGATCCGTTAAACGGAGGCACCACAAAAAACAATTGTGGTACCTCCAAAAAAATGATGAATACTCTTATCAAGGTGCTTTAAACTACAATGATTCTTCACTATGGTTCTCATCATTTAATCCCCACATCAACGGTACATCAGATCCACTGGGTGATACCCGAACATATCCGGACATCTCCTGATGAAGTGCACTGCAGAAATCAGTACAGTAAAAGGCAAATACACCTACTCTCCTAGGCTGCCATTTTAAGGTTCTGGTTTGCCCCGGCATGATCAATATTTCAGCATTATTGGCACCTTGAATGGCAAAACCATGTGGCACATCCCAATCCTGCTCCAGGTTGGTTACATGAAAATACACCTCGTCTCCAAGTTTGATGCCTTCGATATTGTCCGGTGCTAAGTGGCTTCGGATGGCGGTCATGCTGACGTGCACTTCATTTCCATTTCGTTCCACTTTGGCCTGACCCTCACCCTTGGCCACATAGGGATGTGTATTGTCCTCAATAGGGTAAAATTTCAGCGCATTTGGCTGAACAAGGTCGGCTGGGATGGCCTGCGCATAGTGGGGCTCCCCTTTAGTTGGAAAATCCAATAATAGTCGCATCTTTTCTCCACTGATATCAAATAGTTGAGCACTGTGCGCCAGTTCAGGTCCTGTTGGAAGATATCGATCCTTGGTAATCTTATTCATGGCCACCAGGTATTTTCCAAAAGGCTTCCTGGTCTCGCCTCCGGGAATCACCAAATGTCCGGGAGAATAAAAGGTGGACTGCCGATCCAGCACCTCCAATTCCTCTACATCCCATTTTACAACCTCAGACGAAATAAAAAACGTAGTATAAGCATTCCCCTTGCCATCAAATTCAGTATGAAGGGGACCCAATCCTGGTTTTGTCAGGATACCATGCAAGCCAGACTCATAATTAATAACCGGAATACCAGCAATTTCATCGGCAAAATCCTCTTGTTCAATGGCAGCCATCAATTTGTCGAACGAGTAAATCGACATGTCTGCAGACAGCTTACCATTACCCACAATATATTCTCCCGTAGGATCTACATCACATCCATGTGGTGACTTTGGAACTGGTATAAAGTAAACCATTCCGGGACAGTCAGCAGGTGTTAAAATCTGAGATGTTGTCATTTCGGTAGATTCCGCTATGTGGGAAGAATGATCCATTAGATTGTGATAATAGGAAGTTTGTCTGGTGTTCGCTTTTCCCTGCGCCAGATATTCTTCAGCTTTTTTCCAGTTTACAATGGCCAACAGGTCCTTGTCTCTTTGTGACGCATTAACTTCCAATAATGAGTATGCCTGCTCTGAATTATAAGTGGTAAGGAAACTCCAACCATGTGATTTTCCTTTTCCGTTTCTGGCAAGATCATAATTAAATCCCGGCATCTCTATCTGAAAAGAAAGCTCCATCTCTCCACTTTCTTCATCTACTGAAACATAGTTGATTAACCCCTTGAAATTCTCCTTGTAGGTAGATATGGAGACATCCTCCTGAGGAATAGGAACACTAAATCTGGTTCCGGAAACCAGATACTCGGAGTTTTCTGTGATAAATGGTGCACAATGCAATCCGGCTACATCGGGAATTTCCAGGATCTCCACTGTTTCAAAGGTGGATAAGTCGACTCTGGCAATTCTCGGTGTATTATTGGCATTAACAAATAACCACCTCCCATCAAACTCACCATCAGTCTGTGAAAGCTCAATATGATGTGAATCATCCCATGGTACATCTCCGTAGGAGGTTTGAAACATGGCTTTGGTTTCCTCACTAAATCCATAGCCATTTTCCGGACATACAGAAAAAACCGGTATTTCCTTTAATAATCGACCGGATGGCAGTCCATAAGCAGTGATCTGACCACTAAAACCTCCCGACATAAAAGCATAAAACTCATCATATTCACCCGGAGGAACATAGGCTTCACTGGCAGCATTACCCTGTACAATAGATGAAGCATCTTTTCGTGAACACCCCATGTAAACCACAGAGGATATCAACATAACAGCTAAAATTGCAATAAATAAATTTTTCATTTGTTTGCCTTTTCCTAGTTATTAATTGCCTGATCCTTAGAACCAACCTGATCAAGATCATTTTGTCTCATAAATTCGAGAATGTCTCTCGCATCACCTATGGACACACCCTGATTTGGCATTCTGGTAAGACACTCTTCAAGCAGTGCCTGTGCCTGAGGGTCCTTGGCCAGCATTACATCGACATTGGTGATCATATTCATGATCCATTCTGGTCGTCGGTTATTAGTAACTCCGGCCCAACCAGGGCCCACTACACGTTGGTCAGTCAGTTTGTGACAGGCCGAGCATTTCATTTCATAAATGGCTTTGCCATTGCTAATCCTATCCTCTTCCAAAGGATCTTTAAGGGTGACATTCTTTACTTCTCCGACCCCCCTGGGATCTGCTACAACTTCTGGCTCCTCCACAGAAGCAGAATTTGTAGAATCCTCAGCACTACCACCACAACCTAACATCAAAATGCAAAGTCCGAGAACTGAAAAAACATATTTAATCATCATAAAATAAAATTGATTTTTCTATTGGAAAATGGTTGTCTACTCATAAGTTTAACCGGCATGGAGATCCACCTCAGTAGCCCATTGCAGTCGAGTAGGATCAACAGCAGCGACACGGGAATAAGAACTGAGACAACTCCAATAAGGACATAATATCCCGGTAAGAAGCCTTTTCCTATCCACAGTAGAATTCCCTGTAGAAATAAAATAACCTCCATCAAAACAAATAGTACCAGGAGCGAAATATATCCTAACCTCGATCTGAAACCTTTGGGAAGAATCTCCAGCTTGATCATGATGGCCATTACCACAAGTGAAATCGATCCCAGCATGGTAAGGTGAATAAATCCAACGACAAAATTCCTGATAGTGTAGGAGATCTCTGCGATTACAGGTATGGCTACCATTAGCTGAATAAGCACCTTCATAGCCAGGCAAAAAAGACCAGCCAATAGGAGCCTGGAAGCCAGATTGTCATATTGCAACGGCCTGATGATCTGCGGAATCAGATGGTATAAAATTCCCGTAATGGCAATTGCCTGTAATACTACTCCCAGAGAATTGGTGTAGAACAACCAGGGAAATGGATTGCTCCAGGTAATACTCAAGGCAAATGTGAGCACCAGTGATATCTGTAATACCGGAAAAATATATTTGGGTAAGTCAGTAATCGCATCTCTGTAATGAGCCAAAACAATGGCTATGATGGCAAATGTAAACCAACCATTAAATTGAAAATGGAGAAAGAACTGTACACACATATGATAGAGTATGTGAGATTTCCCCAGGAGAATACTGACCGGGGCAATGCACCACAATCCCAGACTAGACACCAACATCCAGTAGACCGACCAACGTCCAAATAATTTGAAAGAAGAATCCTGTTGGGATCTGAGCCCCCTTAAAAACCTCCAGGCGAATCCAAATGCGGTCAATAAATGAAGCGTACTGAATGAAATGCTGATCGGGCCATATCCCTGATAGATAAAAGTTACCAACATCCCAAAAACCGCCACACTGTTCAGGATAAGGATGCGACTATAGAATGGGTCAACCAGGGATTCCTTCAAGAGCAATAGTACTAGCGTAACGGCAACCGAAAGAAAGCACCAACCCATAATCGCAACATGGGAATGAGCATGTAGTATATGCTTATAGTCAAGAAATGGAAGCTCAACAATCCAGGATAGCCTCAAAACACTACCTAGAAGAGCTGCGCAAAAGAAGAACAGCAATGCATACAAAGCCCAGGATCGAGCCATTACTTTTTCAACTGAGGAGGTATTCATCTGGCTTCACACTTCAGTTTCAGGATTCACCGACAATATAATGATTTAAAGATCTTTTTATCCTTTAATTGGGGAAAAATTTTATTCCACTCTATACCACTTGTATTCCGGATCTAAAATGGCGAACTCATCCAATGTAGTCCTTTGAAGCGTTTGCTCTAACTGCCTTCGGGCTTCAACAAACCTACTATGAACAGGACAAGGATTCTTTTCCGAACATTCATCAAATCCCAACACACAAGCCTTCAGGAGACGATCCCCGTCAATAGCGTTGACAATTTCGCCTAATGAAACTTCTTCCCTGACCAGTCTGAACCCACCATTTTTGCCCCGAGTAGACGTTAAAAGTCCAGCACGTACCAATTGTTGTAAGACCTTGGCAGTAAAGGGTTTAGGAGTTCCAAGGTTTGCTGCGATTTGTTCTAGTCCCACTGCCTGCTCACCTCGCTGGTTGGCAGACAAATAGATCATTACCTTGATGGCATATTCGCAAGTTCTGGAAAACATATCAATACTATATAGCCCCAAAGATACTAATTCAGGAAATTGATCCAGGTTGACTATTGATGGGGGTACAGGATGGCCCAAACTCCCTGAGAAGATCAGTTCGCAATCATCACAGCCCAAATGATATCAAACGTTACCAGCTATTCCATCACCTTGTTCCTCAAAGCCCTCATATATCCCAAATGAAGGGCCTCATGGAGATTGTTATAGGGAAAGGACTCCTCAATCGAAGTGAAATGGTATTTGACCGGACCATAGTTGGCCGAAAAAGGTGTAAAGGACTGAAATTTACCCTCCACAAAATCCTCAGTAGTAGTAACTGTTGTTTCCCTGAGTCCCCCTTTGATCTGATCCCATTCTTCCTGGCTTGCTCGCCCATCAGGTACGGTCCCAGTTATATACCGGTCAATAAATGGCTTGTCTACAATCATCGGCAACTCTGATAGCTGGTATACCAAAATCTGGTGAACTGCGTGAATATGACCCGCATTCCAGATGATGTTGTTCTTTAATCCTTCCGGTATGCAGTTTGCTTGTTCGAGCGTACAGGCTTCTAGTAATTCGATAAGATTCTGACGCGTCCAACGAAAAAAATCCAATTGTACTTTCATATTAACTAGGACTTTGGTTACGAATTGCTCTTATATTACGGCATTTCATCAACAACTTACCGAATGTTAATCAATTCTGATAACAATTGCACAAATCGTGTCAAATCCATAATGCTTGCTGTTGCTGCCAGGCTACCTGCCTTTTCGCAAAAGGAGATTGCCAAACTATAAATCACGGCTATTTGAAACTACCAAAATATCGGACAAAAGTTATCTGGCACCAGTTAAATACATACAATTGAATTCATCTAATTTAAAAATTCACAATCTCATTTCTCAAAGTGTTCAAGACAGGAATTCACGCTCATTTTCTGACCTTCAAGCCACATTTGCTCAAAAGTCCCGGGCGGCATCGACTCAAGCAACGAGGAATGAGTCCCGCTGACTCTTTCTCTATACACAGGTTGGATGGGTAGTACAGATTCTTTTCGAAGCCTGGTTGCAAGAGACAAAAACTGAACACCTGTACCTTCTCTACCCATTTTGTGAAAATTGAAGGCAGACAGTTCCAAATATCTGGGTAGATATAAATATGCCCGTTTGGTAAGTAGGAATTCAAACAATTCTTTTAAAGCAGCATCAGCCAAGGCAAAATTCCCTGACTTGAGTTCACCAAGGGCTATACCATAGGGTATAATTATGCTTGAATTTAAATCCGATATTGCCAGAGACCTTTTAAAAATATCACGGCATTTACGTGGGGCAAAATCCAAATCATCCATTTCCAACCTGGATAGATAGGGAATTATTTCCAAATGTAGTGGACCATACATATTGCCAGCTTGAAGCCAGAGATGCAAGCTGCTTCCAGCTTGCTCAATGGCACGTTGAAAATCACCGGCATAATAAAACAGATAACATTGGACAGTACTTGCCCAGGCTGACAACTGGCTGTCTTCAAGATCTGATAGAGTATCAAGTGCTTTTTCCAGTAGGGTATTGGCGCTACTGTGGTTACCCTGATAGATGTCTACCCATGCACGATTAGTCTGTGCCCAGGCATAGCCTCTTAAGTCTCCAATCTTCTTCCGGTATTTTCCAGCAAGCCCAAACATCTCTCTGGATTTCTCCAATTCTCCTTTCATTCGTTCAATCCATCCCTGGTTAGAATAGGAAACGGAAACTGCCCGGTCGTCTTTCAGCTCTATATTTACCTGCAGAGACTCCTTGTTATATCGACAACTCTGATCATAGTCGTAATCAAAGGTATAGAGCCAACCAAGATGATTGAGCACTGTACCCAATCCCTTATTATAGGCTGTTTTGCGGGCGATCTCCAAAGACCGAAGTAAGATGGGTCTGGATGCTACCAGGCCACGTGTCATACCAAACATGTGTGCATAGGCATTCAACAGATCACAATATGTACTGGTTTGCTGCTGCTCATCTGACATATCAAGGATACGTTCTATCCAGACTAGTCCTTCAGGCATCATAGACCGGGTGGTCCAATACCTGTAAAAACCAAGAACCAATTCCTGCCCCTTTTTAGCTAGTTGCATCTTTTCGCAATGCAATAAAACCGATCGAAGATTATCCAACTCCAGACTCATCAAATCCAGCCACTTCCCCATTTCAGGGCCGGTAAGATGCTGTCTTACTTCCTTGAATTTATGTCTGTAATAATCGATATACTGAAGAGTCACCTCCTCCTCTTCCATTGATCTGGCCAGGCGATCCTGTCCAAAATCCTTGATGGTTTCCAGCATATAAAATCGCGGTTCACCATCCTTTTGGTTGGTCTTCTGTAGGAGGCTCTTATCCAACAGGCTTGTGATTTTATCTAATATTTCAAGTCTATCTGCATACCCTTCGAAGCATACTTGTGCTGCCGCCTCCAGGGTACATCCTCCAGCAAATACGGAAAGACGTCGAAACAAGGTCTGTTCATCAGGAGTAAGCAGGTTGTAGCTCCAATTGATGGCATTACGCAAGGTTCGATGACGTTCGGGACGGTCGGTTGATGATGTACTTAATAAATCCAGTTTATTAGCTAGCCTTTCCAGCAATGCAGTGCAGGAAAATAGTTTCACCCGGGCGGCGGCCAATTCTAGTGCAAGAGGGAGGCCATCCAATTTAATACAGATCTCACAAGCAGCTGCTCTATTTTTTTCATCAAGTTCAAAGGCAGGCTTAACTTGCCTGACACGATCGACAAATAATGCAATGGAGGGCAATTTAAGAAGTTCGTCTATGGTATACTTTATTGTTTTTTCAGGAAGTGGCAATTGGTACAAAGCATACTCAACTTCACCCTTAATATTTAAATTGATACGACTAGTCACCACAATCCTGAGATTGGTACAACAACTCAATAAAAAACTGATATCAGAAGCAGCATCCAGCACGTGCTCAAAATTATCCAATACCATAATGGTCTCCCGGACCTCAAGAAACTCAACCACCGAATCGATGATATTCTGCCGGGGAGATTGTTTGAGCTCCAGAGTCTGGGCAATCTTAGCCACTACCTGGTTACTCTCGGTCACCGGAGCTAACTGAACGAAACAAGTATTTGGAGCCAACTCCTGTCCATGTCGTCGCAATAATTCCACTGCCAGACGGGTTTTGCCTGTACCTCCCGTTCCGGTTATCGTTATGAGCCTGGATTTCCGCAAAATAATCTGCAAATCAGCCAATTCTTTTTCTCTACCTATGATCTCATGCATTGGAGCAGGAAGGTTAGATAATAGTTTCCCGGCCTTCATGTAGTCGGACGGAGTTTTTGAAAACCTTTCCTGAAATATCTTACTGAAATAGGACAGCGTGTTAAATCCACATTCATAGGCTATCTGCGATACATTACCTGTTCTATTCTCCAAAAGTTTTGCAGCTTTTTCTAACCGCACCTCGTTAATCAATTGACCCGGTGATTGCCCTGAGACAGCCATTATTTTGCGATAAAGCTTAGATCGACTCAATCCCAACTGTTCAGCCATAAAAGGGATAGATAACTTTGGATTGGTCAACTCCCTCTGGATCAAATCCCGAACTCTCCGTAAAAACTTTTCATCATCCGACATTAATTCTTCAGTTGAGTAATTCAAGTCTGCAGGACCAACGGATTTTTTCAGAGTGGGAAATGACATCCCTCTACATGCCACGGCATACAACGCCATCGGCTTGTCAACATTCTTCAATTCAAATACACCCAATCGCCTGGTCATGATCGATTTCACATTGGAGATATCGGTATTGACTCTATCAGATAAAAGAATCACATTGGCCTGAGAGCATTGACCCATGCTGATAGCAACATTGACTCCATCCCCAAAAACATCATTTTCTTTCTCAATAATTTCTCCACTATGGATCGCAATTTTGAGATTTAGGTCTTTCTCTTCACGCAACTTAATCTGGATCTCAATGGCACATTTTACGGCATTGGTTGTACTTCCAAAAACACAAATGACTCCATCCCCCATTTCCCGGACTAATGTCCCCTGATATTTTTGCAAAAGTGACCTCTGAATTTGCCTACAAGTCTCCAGTAGAAGCCTTGTTGCTTCATCATCTTCGTTCATGATGGCAGTGTAACCGACAATGTCGGTAAACATGATGGCAGCCAGACGCCTGATTTCAATCATACGTATGTCGCTTAAGCGTCAGTATTACTGGCCTTTTGAGATTGGCAGGACCGGAAGGCCCTTTTCAGACCATTAAGATTCCGGTTTTCCTAATTTACCAGAAAACCTCTTAACATCCAAAACAGAAATCACAGAAAAAAGCCAAGAGAGCATACAGCTAGCTTGTTTCCATCTACATTTCCCTGGCCACTTCCAGAATGATCTTACCAATGTGCTCACTACTCTCCATCAAAGCATGGGCTTTAGCTGCATCTTCCAATGGAAAGGTTTGATAAATCACCGGTTTAAATTTACCCTCACTCATCAGAGGCCACACTTTCTCCCTGATTTCCTTCGCCAATGATGCTTTAAATGCCACTTCTCTTGCGCGGAGCGTACTTCCCGTGATAGTTAGTCTTTTCAACATCATTTTCATGATATCAAGCTCAACTTCCCTGCCTAACATGGCGTTGATGTATACAAGCCTGCCATCAGCATTCAGAATACCCAGATTCTTTGCAAAATATGGTCCTCCTACCATATCCAGTATAACATCAATTCCATTTGCCATCTCCGTTGCAAAATCCTGCTGACGGTAATTGATGCATTGTTGTGCTCCCAATGATTCACAAAACCGACATTTCTCCGAAGTACCTGCAGTGGCAAATACCCTGGCCCCCATGATATTTGCCAGTTGAATGGCCGTAATTCCTATCCCGCTGCTTCCTCCATGCACCAGAAAAGATTCACCGGATTGCAACCGGCCACGCTGAAAAACGTTATGCCAGACCGTAAATACTGTTTCCGGCAGTCCGGCAGCTTCTACGAAAGAAAGTGGTTCGGGTATCGGCAAACACTGACCTGCCGGTACATCGACGTACTCTGCATATCCTCCACCTGCCACCAGGGCACATGCCCGGTCTCCTTCCCGCCACCCCAAAACTCCCTCTCCTACCCTTTCCACGATCCCTGCAACTTCCAGTCCGGGAATATCCGGTGGCGCACCTTTGGGAGCGGGGTATTTGCCTTGTCGCTGCATCACATCGGGACGATTGACGCCAGCTGCTTTTACGTGAATCAAGACTTCACCTTGACCCGGGTGTGGTTTCTCACAATTTCTCATTTTCAGAACTTCCGGCCCACCGGGTTGGATAATATTAATCGCCTTCATTTGCCAGTATTTAATTTTCACTAAAAAATAGCACATTCTCATCCATTTCCACTATTCCTGTAACCCTTGCCGGAGTAGCACGTCTTACCGACAAAGACAATCGATCTCTTAATCTCATTTAATCTCTTGTCATGCTGCGCAACTATATAAAAATCGGATTGCGAAATCTGCGAAAGCAGAAGGCTTATTCTGTTATTAACATTATGGGTTTGGCCGTAGGTTTTGCCAGTTCTATGTTGATCATGCTCTGGATCAAACATGAGGTGAGTTACGATCGATTTCACGAAAAAAGAGATCAGGTGTTTCGTATAACGTGCCATCTGAATGAATTTAAAGCCGCCATTTGTCCTCCGGCCCTTCCCGATGCCATAGCCGAGCAATTCCCTGAGGTAAAAAGTAAGATCCTGACCTCTATGGAGGAGACACATCTTATGACAGTGCACGATAAGGCCTTTGAGGAATCTCTATTTTTTGTGGATTCTAATTTCCTGGAAACCTTCTCCTTCCCTTTGCGTCATGGTGATCCGGCAGAGGTGCTCAAACGTCCGGAATCGATCCTGCTTACGGCAGCCATGGCTACCAAATATTTTGCCAATGAAAACCCTATCGGCAAATCAATCAAGCTGGATAATGATGAATTGATTATGGTGACCGGAGTCCTGGAAGATATCCCGGCAACCTCCCATTTGCAATTTGACTTTCTGATGCCGATGTCATACAAGGCACGTACAGACAGAGATCTTCAGGATAACGTATGGGATAACTTCAATTTTTACGCTTACCTGGAACTGGATTACCAATACCCTACCAGCCCTGAGTCCATGCGATCTCTGGAAGATAAAATAGATCGACTTTATGCCGATAATGTGGAGGAACTGACCGTCAATTTTCGTTTACAACCGATCACAGAAATTCACCTGCAATCAGACTTTTTGGGAGATGTGTCGGGTCACGGAAACATCCAGTATGTATATATCATGAGTATCATTGCGTTGCTCATCCTGGTCATTGCTTCCATCAATTTCATGAACCTTGCCACCGCCAGGTCATCGAGAAGAGCCCGGGAAGTGGGATTCAGAAAAGTAGCGGGAGCGAAAAGGAGGCAATTGATTTTGCAATTTCTGACTGAATCCTGTGTGATATCTTTTCTTTCCCTGATCCTGGCCATAGGGTTGGTTCTACTCCTCATACCGGCATTCGAAACAATCACCGGGAAGGAGATGTCTGCGGCTATAATGGATCTACGGGTCATCCCGACCCTGGCAGGCCTGGCCCTTTTCATAGGGCTCCTGGCTGGAAGTTATCCTGCGTTGTATTTGTCAAAGTTTAATCCGGCCAGCGTATTCAGTATCCATCATCGCCAGCAAGGTGGGCACGGGATTTTTCGCAACGCACTGGTATTGACTCAATTTGTCTTTTCGATCGTACTGATCATTGGCACCATTGTGATCTATCGGCAGCAACAATTCATTCGCAACCAGAATCTGGGGTACGACAAAGAAAACCTGGTATACATCCATTTGAGGGGAGATCTTATTGAAAAAAAGGATGCCTTTAAGACTCGATTGGAAAATACTCCATTTACTGACCAGTACACTTTTTTAGACGGACTGCCTACCAACCTATTATCAGGAACAGTAAGCCTGGACTGGGAAGGTAAGAACCCGGAGGAGCAATTTTTGTTTGCTCAACTTGATGCGGATCAGCATTTCATTGATGTATTCGATATGAAAATGCGAAGTGGCAGGCCTTTTTCGGAGGACTTTGGCACGGACGAGTATGCTTATCTTCTCAATGAAAAGGCAGTGGAAGTCATGGGCAAGACCCCGGATGAAGTAGTGGGTAGTCCTTTTACACTATGGACTATGGAAGGTACAGTAGTGGGGGTGGTGGAAGATTTTCACTTCAAACCTATCCAACAACCGATTGAACCTCTTGTCATGCGTTTTAACGATCGTGGCAATTACGCAGTGGTACGCACCTCCCTAGCGGAAACCGAATCTACATTGAGAGAATTGGAAAAAATAAGTCAGGAACTCAATCCTGCTTATCCTTTTGAGTATGGGTTTATTGACCAGGATCTCGCCAATCTCTATGATTCTGAACAACGTCTGGGGAACCTTTCCAATATTTTTGCCATCATTGCTATCTTCATTTCCTGCCTGGGGCTTTATGGATTGTCAGCCTACCTGGCGGAGCAACGCAAGAAAGAAATCGGGGTGAGAAAAGTGGTTGGTGCCTCGGTTGCTCAGGTAGTTTACATGCTATCCCGGGATTTTACCAAACCCATTTGGATTTCTATGTTAGTGGCCATACCTCTGGCATTTGTTGCTGCTAACCGTTGGCTGGATAATTTCGCATATCATATTGAATTATCATGGTTGACCGTAATCTTCTCGTGTATTATCGCCTGGTTCATAGCTATTGCAACAATCAGTTTTGAAACCATCAGAGCCGCAACTTCCAATCCGATTGATGCATTGCAGCAGGAGTAACTCTACGCCCCGATGGGGCTTGAAGTAATTACTATCCCTTACCTGCCACTTCCATGACAGGCAAGGTAAATGCGTCCCGATGGGGCTTTTTCTGTCAAATCATTCCTCTGTACAATGAAATTTGTTAATACATGTTTTGTCCCAGGGAGGTAACACTTTTGTTGGAAGTCCCGGAGGGACGTATTGTCCTTCCCTCCTGCGGAAGCACGAGGTATTTCAGACCTCTCAAATTCAAGTCCCATAGGGACGTAGCTGAGATGGATGTCATTTGCAGTACTGCAAGTCCCGGATCATATTGTCTAAAGTCTCCGAAATAACTGCGTTCCATCGTATTTATCCTGGATTTGTATTTTTATTGTTTCAACAAATATACCACTAATGGCTAATTCCTACTCCAAAGTCTATATCCAATATGTTTTTTCAGTTAAATCATGGCATAACTTTCTTCCATATGAGCGTGACAATAACCTCTGCATATTTCTGAGCAATATTATTAAGAAGAGAAATTGTGTTCCTTTGGCTATTAATCATGTGAAAGACCACATACACATTTTTGTTATCCAACACCCCACAATCTCTATGTCTAAACTCATGCAGGAATTAAAAGCTATCTCTTCAGCATATATCAAGAAAGAAATGAACAACTCCAAGTTCTCCTGGCAAACAGGATATGGTTCTTTCTCATACTCTCAGTCACAGAGTGACAGAGTAATTAGATACATTGAAAATCAGCAGGAGCATCACAAAAAAATCTCTTTCAAAGATGAGTATCTGGACCAACTAGCCAAATTCAATATTGATCCAAATCCTAAATACCTTTTTGACTTTTATGATGAGGCAATTCAATCCCAAGAGTGACACTACGCCCCGATGGGGCTTGAAGTAGTTACTATCCCTTACCTGCCACTTCCATGACAGGCAAGGTAAATGCGTCCCGATGGGGCTTTTTCTGTCAAATCATTCCTCTGTACAATGAAATTTGTTA
>JAUILF010000524.1 GCA_030433135.1 Bacteroidia bacterium
ATATTAAGAATTTCAAGGGTAACCTCGATGAAGAAATCGACATTAGTATCTATCCGAAGGGCACACTCCTCTTGCTGATCGAACAACAAGGAAAGGTATTCACTGAAAAAGTGGTACATCAATAAGGTATAGCTAAATCACGTAGATCAAGGGGACATCTTTTTGTAAGGTGTCCCTTTTTCTTTGGTAAAAATGCCTGGTCTTCAATATCCCATAGTAAAGAGCCTCCGGTGGTCAACTTTTTACAGTCCCGATAATTATCGGGATGCCCGCTGTCAACTAAGCCTTCTAACGCTCCAGATAGCGCAGCTGACAGCCTCTGAGGTCTGCATCATCCATTCTGCCCAATACTTCGAAAGTGATCCCATCTTTGGATCGGCCTAAATCTCCGGTCGCGATAAATGAACAGGTATCAATATTCGCCAGATCGATCACGTTGATCACGCCCACCTTTCCATGTTTCACTTCCTGAAAGGGATCATTAATCTCTCGCATCCAGGTGCGTAGTAAGCGAGCTCCCTGATAGGTTTCACCCGCAGGTGCATAGGCTTGTGAGAACATTTCGGTCATACCATATTCACTGAAAATCCTGTCTGTACCCAATGATGAGCGGAGCTGAGCATGCAGAGCTGTCCGTTCCATTTCCTTTCCTCGTCCCTTCATACCTCCCGTTTCAATGACCGTGATCTGGTCCTGAAGTTTCTGAGGGAAGGCAGTTGCGAAGTCCAAGAGAGCATAGGTGACTCCAAAGAGGATCGTTTTCTCTGCTTTGTGATTTTGTTGTTCCAGAATTTCAGCTAAGGCGGCAAAGTCATAGAGGAAAAAACCGGAATCCGAATGTCCTGACTTTTGCTGAAAAGCTGTAACCATACTGACCAGCGAGCTGTCTCCTGCTTCCAGATAATTGGGCAGCAAGCCCAGGATGCACACATCCTCCAGAGGGAAAAACTGGGACTCGAAAGTCTCAATAGCCAGATCATGGTAGAAATTGAGATCGCGAACATAATGCTTTGAAAAGGCATCAAGTGTAGTACCAGAGCTCTTAAATACCGTTAGTGGCTCCCAGTACCCCGACCTTACCTCCTGATATTTAAAGGTCTCAATAGGTAAGCAGGGGATTTTTAGAATACTATCAATATTGGAAACTTGAACTCCCAGTATCTCAAGATATCGTGCATATATGGGATTGGCAATGGCCTGAAACCGGAATACTTCCAGTGCTGTAGCCTCAAAATCAAACGGGGATTGATTGAGAAGTGTAGATTTGAGCTGTAGATAGAGAGAATCCACGGTCATTCGACAAAAATTGTAATTTAGTTTGTAGAAGAAAAACCATTGAAGAATATATTTCGTTCTATGACAGAGATGAGTAGACGTTTCAAATTCTTTCTTTCCAGCATGCTGGTGATATTCCTTATCGCTGGATGCATCAAAGCCCCTGAGTTCCCGGATATTCCGGAGATTGAGCTATTGGGACTTTCGAATTCAAGAATGAAGCAGAGCGCTTTTAACGAAGATAGTACCTTAGTATTCCTGGAATTTACGGATGGCGATGGCGACATCGGAAGCAACGATAGTCTCAATGTCTTTGTAAAAGATCTCAGGGATAATTTTATCGCCAACCGTTATCGAATTCCCTATGTGCCGGAAGCAGGCGCCAATAATGGTATTTCAGGGGAACTAACGCTCACACTTTACACCACTTGTTGCACATATCCCAATGGTCAGGCACCCTGTACGCCTTCGGACCAATTTCTATTTGACTCTATCTCCTATGAAATCTACATTGTGGATCGGGCAGGAAATGAGAGCAATCGCATCGTGACACCGCGCATCCTTTTGGAATGTAATACACAGTAGCGGCATCTAAAGCCAGTCTATTCCCTTTTTCAGTAAGGCTTGAGACTTTCCCTCGGGTGAATCCGCTGGGATATCTCGATTGTATTGCCAGATGCACTCTGGAGGTAGACTCATCAAAATCGACTCTGTCCGGCCACCGGTCTCGAGACCAAACCGAGTCCCGCGATCCCAAACGAGATTGAATTCGGCATATCGCCCCCGACGATAAAGCTGCCATTCCTTCTCGTGATCGGTCACAGGTTTTTCAAAATTGGGTGTAAAAAATATTTGATATGCCGGCAGAAAGGCATTTCCGACATCCATCACAAAATTGAATAGCTGATCCTTGCTAATGTCCTGCTCATCGGTCGAGAGCCGGTCAAAGAAAATACCCCCAATGCCCCGGGTCTCCTGTCGATGTTTCAGATAGAAGTAGTCATCAGCCCATGACTTAAATTTTAGATAAAAGGAAGAGTCGGTTTTATCGCAGGTGTCTTTCATCAATTGATGAAATGACTTTGCCTGATCCGAGTTGATATAGTGTGGCGTCACATCTATACCTCCACCAAACCACCAGATATCATCTCCCATCTCAAAGTAGCGTACATTCATATGAATGATGGGTACATGTGGACTGCGGGCATGTAGGACGATAGAGACACCGGTAGCAAAGAATGTGTCTCCCTGTTTTCCGAGCATCTTCTGAAGCTTGTCAGAAGCAGGACCCCACACAGCAGAGAAGTTCACTCCTCCTTTTTCTATATGGTGACCGAGGATGACCCGGGTCTTACCTCCACCCCCAGTGTGGAGTGTCCACGGATCCTCCTGAAAAGACCCGCCTTGATCCAGATCTTCCAGGCCCTCACAAATAGCGAGTTGGAGTGCCCTGAACTGATCGGCGATCTGCTCTTTTGCTATCATCCCCTGATTGCTTTTTGAGCCGCCTCTACGGTTTTCTTACTATTACCCACAAAGACTTCATCATTCACGATGATGACCGGTCTTTTCAGGAATGTATATTCCTCCAGGATGTATTTTCGATAGTCTGACTCTGACAAGTCCTTTTCATGGAGTCCCATCCCCCGATACTTCATGGCTCTTCGGCTGAAGAGCGCTTCATAACTACCTACCTTCTCCTGCATCATATCCAGCTGCTCAGCAGCCA
>JAUILF010000117.1 GCA_030433135.1 Bacteroidia bacterium
AATAGGTGGCTTTACCGATTGGCAGATTGATGAACAATTTATCATGAATTATGAGGAACGCTATGGTTGCTATATGGGAGAAGCTTTGCTAAAACAAGGATTCTATGACTACATATATGCTGCCGTACCAAAAGATGGAGAAGGTATGGACCTGGAAATGCTGGAAGGAAACTGGCATGAAACGGAGAACTACTACACCATCCTGGTTTACTATCGACCATTTGGTTCCAGATATGATCAACTGATTGCCGTGCAAACTTTGAGTGAGAGATAAAATTCATCCAATATTAAAGCTCATTGATAGAATAATAATAAATGGTTTAAACGGGAATGGTAACATTGTGACAACTCCGTACCAGGTTTTAAAAGATTTTGATATGAAAGTACTACCCAGCTTAATGGTTGCCTTCACATTCGTGCTGTCTTCTACCATGACAGCCCAGGAGGTATGGTCGCTGGAAAGATGCATCAACTATGCCATGGAGAACAATCTCACCTTGCGACAGGGCAGACTGGATGTGGAGCAGGCAAATATCAACGAACGAGCTTCCAAGCAACTTCGCTTACCCAATCTCAACGGAAATGGTGACTTGAACCTTAGTTTTGGACGTCAGGTTGACCCTACTTCCAACGACTTCGTTAACCAGGAATTCTGGAGTAACAGTTGGGGAATATCCGGTGGTGCTGTACTGTTCAACGGTGGTCGGATTAATAATCAGATCAGGCAGTCTGAACTATTTCTGGAGGCAAGTGAATTAGATGTCGAACAGATCGAAAATGATATGGCACTCAATATTGCCAATGCCTATCTGACCGTACTATTTGCACAGGAAAACTATCTCAATGCAGAGCACAGTCTGGCCCTGATCGATGCTCAGCTGGATCAGATTGAAAAGTTTATCGAGGCCGGGACACGCCCCCAAAACGCACGGCTTGACCTCGTCGCGCAACAAGCACAGAGCGAACAAATGCTGGTCAATGCACAGAATGAGATCGACATAGGATACCTCAATCTAAAGCAACTATTACAACTCGATGGCGCTTATGATATGGTGGTCGAGGTACCTGACTTCACACTGCCAAGTGACTATGATATCGCTGCTCTCGATGCTGAAAACGTCTATGAAACTGCTGAGGCCTGGCAACCCAATGTAAAAGCCAGCGCCGTCAGAACATCCAATGCAGAAATCGGAGTAGACCTGGCAAAAACTGCCATGATACCTACTTTGAGCATCGGCGGATCCGTTAATTCACGTTACTCATCTTTTGCTCAGAGACAGGGAGATCAAATAGGTACAGAAACTGTTATGCAGGATATCTTCATCAATGATGAACCCATTACCCTGTCATTTGAGCAACCCGTTTATGCATTTGACAAGGTACCGTATGGAGACCAGCTAAATGAAAACCTGGCCTTCGGTTTTGGACTCAGTCTGAATGTCCCGATTTACAACAGAGGACAGAACAAGGCCAATCAGGAACTGGCTGAGCTGGATGTAGTGAGAGCGAGGATTGCCCAGGAACAGATAAAGGATAACTTGAAAATCGATGTGCAAAGGGCAGTTGCCGATGTCAAGACCGGTAAAGAACAATATGAAGCGGCATTACACAGTGCTGAGGCCAATCGTGCAGCATATCAGGATACCGAAAAAAGATTTGACCTGGGTGTGGCTAATAGTTTGGAATTAGTCACTGCTCAAAGTAACCGCGATCAGGCGGAGACGGATTTAAGTATTGCGAAATATCAGTACATTTTCCGCCTGAAAGTGCTGGACTACTACCTGGGTAAACCGATTACCCTCGACTAATATTATGGCAAAGAAAAAAAGAAACAGGCTCTACATTATCCTTCTCATTATTCTGGTAGCTCTGGCCGCCGGAGCTATTTACAAGAGCAAAAACAGCCAGAGTGGTGAATTGGTGGAAACTTCCACCGTCGAGAAACGCACCATCAAGGAATTGGTGTCAGCGTCCGGGAAGATCTTTCCGGAAAAGGAAGTGGTGATAAGCTCCGACGTATCCGGAGAAGTTGTGGAACTGCATGTATTGGAAGGGGACTCTGTCCAGGTTGGTGACCTACTGGCTCGTATTGATCCGGAGGCCTACGAGTCAGCAGTTGAAAGAGGAAAAGCATCAGTGAACAGTGCTAAGTCACAACTAGCTATTTCCAAAGCAAATCTGGAAAATGCCAAAGCACAGCAGCAACAACTGGAAGCCCAGTTTCAAAACACGAAGCGAATTTACGAACGCAACAAACAATTACTGGATCAGGGAGTACTGTCCCAGGCGGATTATGAGACAGCTGAGGCCAATTATCAATCCGCTGAAGCCAACCTCCTTGCTGCTGAGGCCAGTGTCTCATCGGCAGAACAAAATATCAAAGCCAATGAATTTGCCATTGAGAGTGCAGAAGCATCTCTGAAAGAATTGCAAACCAGCCTCAATCGTACCAGTATCGTGTCGCCTGTGGATGGCATTATTTCCAAGCTGGATATCGAGGAAGGTGAACGCGTGGTCGGTACTATTCAGATGACTGGTACGGAAATGATGCGAATTGCCAATATGTCCATCATGGAGGTTCAGGTAGATGTGAGTGAAAATGACATTCTGAAAGTGAGCGTCGGAGATACCGCAGAAATCGAGGTGGATGCCTACCTGGAGCGAAAATTTCTCGGATTGGTCACTGAAATTGCCAATTCTGCATCCAGTATTGGAACTACAACTTCACTTACCACTGATCAGGTAACCAACTTTGTAGTCAAGATCCGAATGGATCAACATTCCTATGAAGATCTGGTGAGTTCCTCAAGTCCGTTTCCATTTCGGCCCGGAATGTCTGCTTCGGTAGATATCAATACCAATACCAAAGAAAACATTCTGACAGTTCCTATTCTGGCAGTAACTACCCGGGATATGAATCTGGTCAGCGGAAAAGAAAAAAGCCCATCGGAAGATCTGCAGGAAGTAGTGTTTGTTTGTCAAACAGATACTGTGAGTCTGCAACAGGTACAAACAGGTATCCAGGACGACACCTACATTGAAATTCTACAGGGCCTCGATGAGGGAACCGAGGTAGTAAGCGGTCCATACTCTACCGTCGCCAGGGTACTGGAACAGGGTAGTGAGTATACTCGAAAAAAGGACAACGACGATAAAGATCAGACTTAATCGACTATCTTATTAGTAGTTCAAAAGGCATAATCGTATTCCTGCGCCGACCTGAAAAGGGAAAAGTAAAAACGAGGCTGGCATCTACACTCGGTGAAGAGAAGACGCTGGAGATATACCAATATTTAATTGACCAAACTCTCCACGAGGTCCGCAAAACCGGTATTCGTACCTATCTTTTCTTCTATCCCGATATCGATGAAAACTTTGCTATCATGAAGGACGAAAGCACTCACCAACAGGAGGGCCATGACCTCGGTGAAAAAATGCTGCATGCTTTCTCACAGGTTTTAAAACAACATGACCAGGGTGTAATCATCGGAACGGACTGTCCCTACCTGAATGCATCCCATCTGCACCAGGCATTTGAGCGAATCAATACAGCAGATGTGGTTATTGGTCCTGCTAAAGATGGGGGATACTACCTGTTGGGCATGAAAACTGCTCATCATTCACTCTTTGAAAAAATGGATTGGGGCACCGACAAAGTATACTCCAGGACGAGGGAAAGAACTTCCGAAAAAGGACTTTCGGTCGAATTGCTACCGGAACTAGCCGATATTGATTATGAGAGAGACTGGATTGAGTACCAGCAATGGAAGGATATGAATGCTGCGGGTTGATCTACCGGTTATGCGTCGCAATTGACCTTTTTGCTACAATATCCTTCATATACTTTTCAAAAAGAGAAAAAAGGTTTCGTGATATATCGCCCACTTGTCCGTTTCCTATCATCAGCCTGTTGATCCTGGTTACCGGCAGTACATTTTTGGTGGTACTGGTTATGAAAGCCTCAGATGCATGTGGCACTTCATATAGAGGCAGTGGACCTTCAATTACTTCATAACCGTTATCCCGTGCCACTTTTATTACATGTTTGCGGGTGATGCCTCCCAGGGCTGTATCCACACTTGTTCTGATTCGGCCCTTGCTATCGATCAAAAAGAAGTTTGCCCTCGATGTTTCATGAATGTGATTGCCATCATGATACAAAATGTCCAATGCGCCTTCTCTTTTCAAAATATCCTGATACTGTAATACATTGGCATAGTTAAGGGTCTTTATTTCCGGGTGTTCCCTTCCATGATCCTGTAATAAAAGAGCAATGCCTTTTTCATAGTCATCTTGATTGTAACTAACATCAGGATGCTGGAGAATATACAGGTTACTTCCCCTCGGAGTGAAGCCATCCGGTGAACTGCCTCCGGTCAGAACAAGCTTGGTATAGGCCCTGGTCACTCCATTTACTTCGGCCAGCCTGACTACTCTCTCGTGCAGTTCGGCACGGTCGACCGGTACCGGGATGGACATCAATCTCGCGGATCGATAGAACCGGTCAAAATAATCTTCTTCAAAGAGTGGAAATCCACCCCGAATCGGAAAAAAATCGAAGATTCCATATCCTCGCAAAAGACCAACATCCCCGATTTCTACCCGGGATTTTGCTACCTCAACCAGCTTGCCATTAATATTGTGATAACGGATCATGCCTCTAAGTTACAGATCAGAATCCGATTGCCCTATCATCTCCACGCGGATCTGCTCCTCCTTCCAGGGAACCATCGGGCAAAACAAGAACTGCATCAACGCGACCAATAGCCCCCCTGGAACTAATCTCGTATCCTTTGTGCTCCAGTTCCTCCAGTACTTTTGCTGAAAGCGCCTGATCCTCAATAATCAACCGGTCAGGCAACCATTGATGATGAATTCTTTTGGCATTTACCGCCTGTTGCATTCCCATGTCATGGTCCACTACGTTCATAATCGTCTGAAACACCGAAGTAATAATAGTTGAACCACCGGGACTTCCCACCACCATAAGCAGTTCTCCATCCTTTTCGACGATGGTTGGTGTCATGGAACTGAGCATACGCTTTTCAGGTTGAATTTCATTGGCTTCAGACCCGAGAAGACCAAATTGATTGGGCACACCTGCCTTAACACTAAAATCATCCATTTCATTATTCAGGAAAAACCCGGCTCCACTCACTATCACCTTGCATCCAAAATAAGAATTGAGTGTCGTGGTAATTGAAACCGCATTTTGGTCCTTATCCACCACCGAAAAGTGGGTCGTTTCTACACTTTCAATAATATCGACCTTACCTTCCTTGATTTCCTGTGACGGCGTGGTGCGTTTAGGGTCAATGTCCGCCATTCGCTGAGCTAGATAGTCATCACTGATCAACATTTCCTGTGGCACATCGTAGTGATCAGGGTCACCCAGGAAAGTAGCCCGGTCTGCATAAACCCGCTTTTCAATTTCTGTAAGGACGTGAACTGTTGAAACAGTATTAAGTCCCCACTTACCAATGGGGAAAGCTTCGGCAGATTTGAGTAGCTGAACCAGCGCAATGCCACCACTGGAAGGTGGAGGCATAGAAATGATTCCATGGCCCCTATAATTCCCCTTCACGGGATCGCGCCATTGAGCTTCGTATCTATCAAGGTCCTCCTGGCTGATCATACCATTACCCCGTTGCATCTCATCAATAATAAACTCAGCAGTCTCTCCGTCATAGAATCCGGCTCTGCCCCGGTCCCGGATACGGGACATCGTGGCAGCCAGGTCCGGTTGAAAGAGCGTATCACCTTTTTCCCAACCTTCTTCTTTGATAAAAAGCATGTCAGGACTATTGAATTTTTTGAATAATTGCTGGGCTCGGTTGTAGTTATGCGCATCCTGCTCCGTTAAGACGTACCCACTATTAGCAATCTCCACTGATGGCGCAAGGAGTTCCTCCCAGGGCAAGGAACCAAACCGTTCATGTAGCCGAACCATACCATCCACCACTCCGGGAACCCCTGCTGCCAGGTGACCTTCCAGGCTGAGACGGTCAATGATATTGCCATCCTGATCCAGGTACATATCCCTGCCAGCATGTACAGAGGCCTTTTCCCGAAAATCAAGGGAACCCGAAGTTCCGTCAGCACTGCGATAAACGGCAAATCCGCCACCACCTATATTTCCTGCAACTGGATATACAACCGCCAGGGCAAATTGAACGGCAACGGCAGCATCCCAGGCATTACCACCCTGTTGCAGAATCCTTGCTCCAACTTCACTCGCAACCGGATTGGCAGTTACGATCATCCCATTGGATCCGACTTCGCCAACCACTGCATCTGGCAGGTTGTGTCGCGAAGAAGTACAGGACCAATAAAGGATGAGCAGGAGGAAGAGGTAGCGTAGCATGATTATCTATTAAATCCTCAAGATCTCAAATTTTTGTTGAATGGACTTGTCGTTCAAAGGGAGTATTGTGAGTTCCAAAAAGTTTCCTGTGATGGTCACTGATGGCAGATTCTGGGTTTAAATGGTCCTGACAAAACTTAAAAGTTTACCCGGAGTTAACCTTTCCACTCTTGCAAAGCCATGTAATCTCGTTGAAGGTACAAACCAAGGATTGAACATCTAAAACCCTCGAAATGCATTCTGAAAATGACTCAGTAGTTAAAAATCTTATAAAAGGGAATAATCCACTCCATGATCGCTTTCCAACTCAACGACATTTGGCCCCATTAGGGTCAATCATGCCGGTCAACCAGGTATCAAGGGGATTACCTTAGATCACTAATATCGAAGTAAAAATCGTATTTTCGTTATAGAATGTAAGAGTCCTACAACTATGGTACTTATTATTAAACGAGGTACTACCGACGAAAAAATCAGGAATATTCTTGACGAAATGGCCAGCGAAAAACTCCATCGGGTAATGGATGCCTTTCAGTATTGTGGAGTCATCTCGCTAGAGCAATCACCAGACAAGATTCAACATATTCTCCGTGCTGAATGGGACTAAATTCCTGATGGATACCAATGTAGTCCTTTATCTACTAGATGGTGATCAGACTATTGCAACCATTATACATGGTAAACAAAGGCTATTAGCTGTATTTAGTGGGTAAAAACAATTCCAGCTTTTCAAAAATTTGAATATACACATTCATTTTTCCATCAATGTGAATGATGACTACTGACTATCCATCACAGCGTTAGAGTAAACCTTCAAGAATGAAGTAGAAGATCAGACATTGGACGTACAAGGTCTAACGGTACAAAGTGTAAGAAGAGGGACGTCAACTCCCAGTGGCCATTAAGATCGCTTGTAACTGGTGAGTAGATCAAAAGAAGTGAATTTGTAATTCATTAGGAAACTACTTTTCAAAGAAAATGTAGCCTTATCCATTTGGAAATTAGGGCATCCAAATTATTGGATTTCAATGTGTTGCAATTTAGGATGAAGAACACATTGACATATGCAATCCAAATGGATCCAGCGGTTATACAAGCGATCCACCCAGGCCGTTACCCGGGACACTGAAAGCCAAATAACCCAGATGAGTCAGGGGCCTTTACGCCACCTCGAGGAGTTGACTAGATTTTTGCTTCTTTTCATCAATGGAAAAGAAGGCCCCTACTGACGATGCTGTCAGCACCCTGCACGGCAGTGGACCGCAGTAGGAAACCAGAACTAGCGTACAGAAGCAAACGCCTGACAGTCAAAATTCCACACAGGATAAATAAGATCCAGATAAAAATGTACATATACCAGAAGCACTATTTGTGGCCAAGAGCCCAAATCTATCTATCCATTATCACCGAAATGGAGCTACTTTGCTTTCAGAATTTGACAAATGAGGAAACCTCAGTCATCAAAAGGTTTATAGACAACTGTACTGTAATAAATATTACACAGCAGATTAAAGAAAGAGCCATTCACATAAGGAAAACAAGTAGAACGAAATTGCCAGATAGTATCATAGCAGCCACCTGTCAATTTCTTGATATCCCACTGATTACATCTGATTCAGATTTCAGGAAAGTAGAGCATCTTAACATTCTCATTTACGAACCATAGATTGGAATCAGTTTGCAAAAGACATCAGAGTTTCCTCAACCTCAAACCCACTCCATAAATCCGAGAAATGCAGATTCTTAGCAATAAGTATCAAAGGCTTGCTTGAGGTTGGTAGCGATCATTTCGGCGCTCCTCCCCTCTATGTGATGTCTTTCCAGGACGTGTACCAACTCACCATCTTTAAATAAGGCGATGCATGGTGAAGAAGGAGGATAAGGTAGTAGGTATTCCCTCGCTTTATTTGTAGCATCCATGTGTACTCCGGCAAAAACCGTGGTCAGGGTGTCAGGTTTTTTGTCATTGGTCAATGCCAGCTTGGTACCTGGACGGGCCATGGCAGCAGCACAACCACACACTGAATTCACTACCAAAAGGACTGTTCCTTCCGTTTTCCCCAGTGCCTTATCTACCTCTTCCACTGTTGTCAAACCCTCAAAACCATAATCGGTTAAATCCCTTTCCATAGGGGCAACCAATTCTAATGGATACATACTCATAGTTAACTTCTTTACATTTCGTTCCTAAATTGCGAATTTACTGTGTTTCACCGATATTAACATCTTCTGTGGCGGAAAGTTGTGTAAAGACTGTGTGTCATTTGATCCATATTGGTCCTGACTGCCACCAGAACTTTTTATTTTGAGCTACTGTTACTAATACGACACAAACCGAAAACAATTAGCTGATGAGTACTGCCGTTTCTATTGCCCAAAAGAACCTTCATTCAAAAGGTTTTCTGGATTTGGAGGTAGATCCTACCCTGGATCTTTTTGAGGAAATTGAAAAACTCAAGAAGGAAAAGAATGCCATTATTCTTGCCCATTATTATCAGGAATCAGAGATTCAGGATATAGCAGATTACATTGGTGACAGTCTCGGCTTGTCTCAAAAAGCCGCTAAGACCGATGCTGATATCATTGTCTTTGCCGGAGTCCATTTTATGGCAGAAACCGCCAAAATGCTATCTCCGGAAAAGAAGGTCCTACTACCGGATCTCAAAGCTGGTTGCTCCCTGGCAGACTCCTGCCCCCCGCATCTTTTTCGAAAATTCAAAGAAAGGCATCCCGATGCGGTAGTGGTTAGTTACATCAATTGCACCGCAGAGCTAAAGACCCTTACTGACATTTGTTGCACATCCACCAATGCGGTACAGGTTATCGAAAGTATTCCGGAAGACAAACAAATCATCTTTGCACCGGACAAAAACCTCGGTGCATATCTGCAGAAAAAGACAGGTCGGGACCTGATTCTGTGGAACGGAACCTGCATGGTGCATGAGATCTTCAGTCATGAAAAGATCACCAAACTGAGGCAACGGCACCCGAACGCAGAATTTATTGCCCACCCCGAATGTGAAGCCCACATCCTGGAAGAAGCTGATTTCATCGGTTCTACGACTGGTCTCTTAAATTACTCTCGTGACAGCGATGCCACAGAATTTATTGTGGCTACTGAAGTTGGCATATTGCATCAAATGGAAAAAGCATCGCCCGATAAGACCTTTATTCCGGCCCCTCCGAATAATACCTGTGCCTGTAACGAGTGCCCCCATATGAAACGCAACACGCTGGAGAAACTCTACCTGTGTATGAAGCACGAGGAGCCGGAAATCATTCTCGAAGACTGGATCATCGAACAAGGAGTCAAATCCATCAACAGAATGCTCGAAATATCTGACCGTGCCGGACTGGGACTAAAACCCCAGGATGCACTGGATTAATAAGGTCGGTGGCCGGTAGTAGGTGGCCGGTTGCCGGGTCATAATATGACGGTATTATGGTTTTGTGGTATTTTGGTATTGTGGTATTGTTGGTAATTTCTTCACCTAATAGCCAACTGGCCAAATAGCTAATAGGCACTCTCTACCTTGCGGCCTCAGCGATCTCTGCGAGAAACAGGTGAAGGAGTTGTGGTTTGCTCCTTCTGTACCCACCAGACCCAGGACCAACACGCTCAGTGTCCTTCATCAAAAAAAAATCTTAGTGGACTCAGTGGTAAAAATAGGTATATAGCATGTTGCTAGTCTGAGGCTGATTAACTAGCAGGGTAGGTGCCGGGTGCCGGGTGCCGGGTTTGTCCATTTACAAGAACCAGGTTAATTGAATACACAACACACCCCACACTCACACCCCACACCCACACCCACACCCACCATATTGGTCTGATTCTTGCATTCCCACTACATTAGAATTCCAACAATCAACATATTAAATAAATAGTTGATTTATAAGGAGTTGCCCACCATAGCCTTCCGATCGATCATCCATAAACGTTGCACCATGAACACCAACTCAAGAATATTGGGGTGGCTGCTAATGCTATCCCTGATGGTCGGTTCAGCATCACAAATTTCTGCACAAATTACTGTGCAAACTTTTCACGACTCCTTAGAGAACGGACTTCGTGATCTCGATGAGCCTTTGGTCACCGGACTCACCGTTACTGGCTACGATGATCTGGGAAATGCCTACCCATTTGTAGACGATGGTTCAGGCACCTTTAGCCTTTCATTAGTCCCATCCCGAATGAGGGTTCATGTTACCGGGTACAATAAAGAATTATTACAGGGCATTGCGGGACCCACATCAATCTTTTTCGCCTCAGATGGTGACCAGATTGAAGTCCCAGTTCATATCGAGGGTGATCTCGATTTGAGCAGTATAGCCATCATTGTACCCTGCTATGAAAAAGGTGCAGCATCGAACAAGACCAATAGTCCCGGAATAGTGAGTTTTCCCTATGATGTCCATGGCATTGCAGAGCATCTGCACGGCTTTGAACAAGACCCCGTAATGGAAGCAACCATAGCCGAAGTCGGATCTACCTGGGGTATTGCATACCAACGTGACCAACGCCGGGTATTTGCTTCCAGTATTCTGAAAAGACATGTTGACCTGGGCCCTGAGGGCGTCAGTGCTATCTACACTCTTGATTTTCCCGAAGACGGAGGAGATGCAAAGCTAAGCAGCTTCAACCTTCAGGGATATAAGCCCTCTGTGGGTCCGGAAATCGACCTGGGAATGATCAAACGGGAAATCACCGACGGTCGCATTGACGAAAATACGCCTTATGCCCTTTCTACAGCTGAAAAACTGGTCGACAGAGCTTCTTACGACGTTGATGCCTTCGATAAAGTAGGCAAGATCTCGTACGGTGACATTGATGTCACTGAAGACGAAAAAGACCTCTGGATTGTCAATCTAAACCAAAGGTCCCTGATCAAAATGGATGTCTCTGACTCCACCCTGGATGTCACCGCCTCCAAATTGAAGCACTATCCCATAGATGAACTACAGAACCTACCTGATTTGCACTATCGCTATGTGCGTTGCATCAACACCGGTGGCAACAAAAACACCACAGGCGCTGAGGCATTAACGGATGCCAATGGAATTGCCTGGGATCGAAACAAATACGAAAGAGGGGGTGAATCTGATATGCGCAAGTTCAAGGTAGAAAATGCCATGAATAAAGCCGAACATACCACTGAGCCTTTGGTATACCAGACCTGGCGCAAGGGCCGGGAATTCAGTTACAATATTCCTATTCCCAAAGAGGAGCGATATACGGTTGTCCTGCAATTTGCCGAACCCTGGGACATTGCCGAGGGAGACCGTCTTTTTGACGTTTCTATTGAGGGTAAGAAGGTGTTGAATAACCTGGATGTAGTGAAGGCTGCTGGAGGTATCCATCGTGCCATATCCTACTCCTTTGAAGTTGAAGCCAAAGGAAAAACACTGGACATTGATTTCGAAGCCGAATTTGGCAATGCGATTTTTCAGGCCTTCATCAATGGTATTGAAGTATATGGTAACAGCACCATGTTATCAGGTGTACTGAGACCCTGGGGGCTCTCATTTCACAACAAGAAAGGCTATCTGGGACTAATTTCGGATGCTTCAATCTCCCAGTCTCGTGATCATTTGAATGGTTGGGTTATGTCTTTTGATCCTGACAATATTGAAGCCGGGTTAACAGAAGAGGTTGCTTTTCCCCTCAAATATCCACGAGAAAGAGCATCACAAGCCAACGAGGATGGTCCGAGTGCATTAAGGACCTCGGTTTGGATGCCCTGGGTAGAAGACTGGGAGTCCACGCACATACCATTGGATGATGAACTTTCGGAACAGGAAGGTCTGTTATGCTCCTACCCTCAACCTCTTATCTCAGATATTGACTTTACTGAGGATGGTTCCATGATCATTGAGATGATGGATCGGTGGGCTCATCAAACCGGCCACCTCAACTACAGTACAATTCTTGGGGACAAAACTTTCATTATTGGATACGCAGCAGGAGATATCCTGAAAGCTTTCAAAGAACCGGATGGCTACCTCCTGGAAAAGGAAAACTACGATGATGGTGTCTATTACCGCAAGGATGACGGTCCCAGCTACAATGGTGAGTTTTTCTATCGTGATGGTTTTCGCGCAGTCAAAATTGCGCATCACGGTGAATTGGTCACTGGTGGAATGGGAGTGCTACAAGGCACCAACGAAGTGGTTACTACCGTCCACAATCCTATTGAATCTGATATAGAACGCTTTATCTACGCCGGAGCCTTTACCCAGGGGGTTCACTTTTACAGCACTGTAGATGGTGACCTGACTCATAGCTATACGTTCGTGGATCAGTTCCATCAGGGGAAAGCCAATGGTCTGGGAGACATTCAGTTTGCGCTGGCAAGAGCCCAGGGGGAAGTAGGTAACTACGTGTGGTGTGACGCCAATAATAATGGGATTCAGGATCCAGCCGAAGCCGGAATTGAAGGCATTGAACTGGTCTTGCATGACAAAGAAAACAGCCTGGCAGTCCTGGATCGAACCACCACAGATATACATGGACACTACAAATTTGATTATCTGCGTGCCAATCATTGTTATGAGATCAGGATTGATCTTTCCCAATTAACCAACCGGGGTTTGTCTGGCAGCATTGCACCATTACAGGCAGGAAGCGACACCACGATTGATTCGGATGCGGATCCCAATATGCTACCGGGTTTTGCGGTAGTGATGTTTTGCACTGACGACCAGGCATCCAATCGCCATGATCTCGATTTTGGTTTTGGTGGACCTCCTGCCACCGATGCCATGAAAATATTGTGTGAAGACCCCGTCACCGGGTGTGTTGATTTCACCATGGCAGACCTGGATGAATGTGTGGATACCTCAGGACTCAACCAGGTGAGGTACTACCCCAGCTTTAATGATGCAGACAGTATGCAAAATGAAATCACCGCACCGATATTGACCGTCTGTAATAGTGATTCGATCATCTATGCCCGAGTGAGTAATGGAGATCCCAGATGCTTTTCTATTGCCACTGTTGAACTCATAAAGTTTGCCCAGGCTGGATCACCGCCTGTCTTTAATACGGCTACATGCCCGACAGTTGATTTTGATGCATATTCATTTCTTCAGGAACAGGGTTACCAGGGTAATACCACCACTACCATATTGTCTTTTGATCCTTCCCTGGCTCCTACCGTCAGTAACCCTGTATCCATCAGCAGCTACCCGGCTACCCTATATTTTAGTGATGAGACCGGTACTCCTGCATGTACGGTTCTGGGTGTAATCGTGGTTGATTCACTGCCGGCGGCAAATGTAGAAGCCGGATTACCGGGTCAGGTATGTGGGCTTGACTGCATAGATCTGACCTCCATCGGAGCGGCCTTTAATGCCAATGGAAGTTCATCCACCCAGGCAGCATGGACCACTACCGGTACTGGTACCTTTCACCCAGATAATCAATTTGCCACCGCCCGGTTTTACTGCCCAAGCCAGGCTGATATGTTGGCTGGAGGGGTCACACTTGATCTAGCTGTAACCGATGATGCTTGTGGCAAATTGATTGCAGATGCCGTCTTTATGAACATCCTGTCCAATGAACCTATGTTTCTGGACATAGCCTCATCTGATACGATTGACTGTCCTAATCCATTCGTAGAGGATCCGATTCTCAACGATACTTTTCCTCGTTGTCGGTTGGTGACAAACTGCTTTGACACGATTACAGCAACGGTCATTGACTACGAAACACATGTGGCTGACTGTGAAGAAATTGTAAAACACATTATTCGCACCCAACGTGTATCCTATCGGGGAGTTGATTATTTCTGTACGGATACCATCTTTGTACGGGGTCTTGACCTGACCAATGTTATCTGCCCTCCGGAAAAAGACAGCGTCTTTTGCCACACAGGCTATCTCGTGGATGAAAATGGGCATCCATCACCGCTTGAGACGGGTGTTCCAATGAACGACACCATACCTCTTTGGCCAGCTCCACCCACAGCGTGTGATGTCCTAATCGAATACAAAGACGAGGTATTTGATGCTGAATGCCCGGCCATTATTCACAGAACCTGGATTATCAAGGACAATTGCACCGGAAACGAAGTTATCTGCCCTCAATGGATCATGATTTATGACACTTTAGGACCAGACCTGGAAAAAGACCTGAACAAGGCTTTGGTGGCAGACTCACTGGATTTTCCCAATATCGATAAACCGATCATATTTATTCCCACCAATAGTCATGACTGCGAGGCTTATACTTACTTGCCTCCGGTATATGCTAGCGATACCTGCTCCGACGTAAAAATGGTCAAAGCGTTCATTCCTGAAATCGGCACGGCCATCTTCGACTACAATCCATCGACAGGACAGTGGGAATCGCACAAGAACTTTAAAATACCGCGATCTCAGGATCCAATACCGGTTTTCTATGAGGCATTTGACCATTGTCATAATGTAACCAGGGATACCTGTTACTTTTACGTAAAGGATTTAACCAATCCAGTCACGGTCTGTGACAAGGGAATTAACGTCACCCTTAGCGATACCACAGTTTGGCTGGCTGCCGACATTTTTGACGAGGGTAGTTGGGACAATTGTGGCATAAGTATGATTCTGGCCCGACGTAGTGATTGGGCTACAGCCTGCGGTGTCAATTTGTGCGACGACATCATCCCATATTGTAGCACAGAACATCACGACACTCTATACTGTGCGGCGCTGGAGGAAGACAAACACGTTAACCCTATTGAAGCTCACTATGTGGAAAACCTTCGTTGGCTTTGCGAGGACAACACTGAATGCAGTAACCTGGTGATAGGTGGCTGGTGGTACGACCTGCTCAAATACGCTACCCTGGAATGCATTGATCACCCCTATCCGGTTGATGATCAATATTTTCGTGATCTGCTTACTGACCCTGGACTGCAATGCCTCTCAAATGGACTTTCTATTGCCGATCTGTGCTATAAAATGGGCTTTGAATACGAAGATAATCTGCCCGATTTTCCTGGACCTCTGTTTTCCAGCAGCGATGAAATTGGAATCGATGTTGTCTCCCAGATCGGTGGCGGATGGGGAAAAGAGGTACCCTTCTGCTGTGAGGATGCTTGCCAGGAAGTGAAAGTAGAGCTACTGGCAATGGACTATTGGTGCAACTGGAGTAAATGCTGGACAACCGTATATGTAGAAGACAAGACCCCTCCTAAGGTCGTTTCTGATCTATATGACGTGTCCATCAGCTGCACCAGCTATAAGGATTTTTACGAAGATGCTGTCCTTCAGGCTCAGGATGGTAACCCGGAACTACTGGACAGCTTATTGGGAGGATATGATAAGGTAGGTAGTGACCGTTACCATAACCTGCCACCCAAAACTGCATATGACATTTATGATGTGGCTTGTGATTCTGTACTAGTAAGTAAGGACAGCCTGGTTTACGACGAACATCATGGTTATATCTGGAAAAACTTTTCCTACTACCGTGCAGTATATGATACCATCATCAGTGCCAAATACCGTGGACAGATAGCGGATGACTGTGGACTGGTTTGTATCGAAGATGCACCCTGGATAAACATAGATCACTGTGGTAACGGATTTATTAAAAGAACTTTCAAGTTCGTAGGACAGTGCCACCAGGAAGGCAGTACCCACGTGGCAGATACCATCGTAAAACATCAGACGATCTGGATTAGAAGTGATTGTGATCTCAGTCAGTCGATGTTTGAATTACCCGGAGATCAACTATTGTATGAATGTACTTTCGACTATGACCCTTCGGGGAGTGGCAATGCCGGTGGATCAGCACATCCGGACCAAACCGGATGGCCTCAGTATATTTTTGATGATGATTGCAAAGAAATTGGCATCGGTTACTACGACAAGGTTTTCAAAATTGTGGGAGGTGACCAGGGGTGCTACAAAATCGTGCGAACCTGGTGTATAGCTGATTGGTGTTATCTGGATGGTTATCCACAAAAAGAAAACTGGTGGCTTGATGATCGCTATAAAGGGCAGTATTTCAGCTACGAGCAAAAAATCATTCTCTTTGACACCCTGCCACCGGTTTGTACGATCAATC
>JAUILF010000525.1 GCA_030433135.1 Bacteroidia bacterium
GAGCACACCAGCTATCATTTATCAACGATTAGCTTCAAAACCCTACCTGCACAGCATCGACTGGAAGAAGGTGCATTTTTTCTGGGGAGACGAACGTTGTGTCCCGGCAGATCACAAGGACAGCAATTTTGGCCAGGCAAAGGAGAGTTTGCTGAATCATGTAGATGCGCTGCCAGTGCACATCCACGCCATCGATGGCACCCTGGAACCTACAAAAGCTGCATCAGAGTATTCGACCATATTGCAGTCACTTATGCCGGATGTTGAAAACTCTTTTGATCTGGTTTTATTGGGTTTGGGTGAAGATGGGCATACCGCATCCCTATTTCCGGAAACACCAATTCTCCGCTTCGTGAAAAAATGGGCAGATTCAGTATTTGTAGAGAAACTGGATGCACATAGAATATCACTTACCACAGAAGCGATTAACAAAGCAAGATCAGTTGCCTTTTTGGTTCAGGGGAAGAACAAGAGCCACATACTCCAGCAAGTGCTGCAGGACAATAAAGAGCGTCCATTTCCGGCTCAATTGGTTCAACCTCATTCCGGAGATCTGCACTGGTGGGCTGATGTGGAGGCGGCAGCAGGAATTATGAAGTAATTAATTTAACTCTCCGTCTGATAGTACAACTTGTAGAAACGCCTTCCCTTTTCGTCAGTGCCATTTTCGATCAGGGTGCGGTCTCCGTGGACATAGATATGGAAGTTACGGTCCAGTTTGATCACACTGCGAAACTTACCGGCTTGTTTTTTGACGGCTTGTTCACTTAGGTCAAAAGAAGGGGAGAGGTGGACATCGTTTCTGGATTGGTAGTTTTGCTTGTAATTGTCAAAGGCCGAACTGACATCCAGATCATCAAATACGGCATCTGCAAAATCCTCCTCACTGTAGTGATCGACATTCTTAAAATAATCCAGGGACTTATCCAGGTACTCCAGTCTTTTTTTAGGCTCTACCCCAAATTCGAGTGGCATTTGCTCATTGACAAACGACTGCGTCATACCCATTACATGCCGCGTTTGAGCGTATTCATCATCCGCGGGGTTGACATACAAAAACTGATCACGCCAATATTTGGCTTCAATGCCTCGAGACACGTTATCGGCAATGAGCACCTGAAAGCCTATGTCCTGGTCTGCATTAAAAATCAGGCATCCCTTGTCAATTTTTCCGATTGAGGTTCCTTCAGCCGTATTTAGCCGATAACCGGTTTCTGTTTTCTCTGGCTGGAGAAATCCACTCTCAAGCTCAGCTTTGAAAATAGCCAGACAATCAGTCAATTCATCCTGGACCAATACATCCCGAATAAGTGCCACATAGAGTTCCCCACTCTTTATGTTGGGGTGTGTCGACTCCTGGTAAAGATGCCGCGCCAGCTCAACCGAGTAGGGGAGTAGCTGATCAGGAGCAGCAAATATGCCGGATGTTGCCGCATACACGGGATTGTGCAGTAACTGACCATTGGTGAAAGCAAAATTGTATTGCTCAAAAGTCTTAAAGTGTGTCGGACTAAAGAATTGCAACAAACTTCGCTGTAACACCTCATCCGAAATGTCAACTGTATCTGTGGACAAAGAAAGGGTTTCTTCGTGGGCCTTGTTTCCAATATAATGGACAGCCAGGGAATGTACTTTTGCCTGATCGAAATTCATGCTAGCAAATATAAATAATGGTTTCTAGGTTGTTAATAGGTTGTTTCTGGTGGTTTCTAAGTTGTTTGACAATAGTTTAACTGTAGTTTGGCAATGGTTTAACCGTGGTTTGGCAGTTGTCCGTGCTGGAATCAGAAGTAATTTCTGCGGACTGAGGACCGCCATCTGCCGACTGGATGGTGGTTCAACGTGGTTTGGCCGTTGTTCGTTTCCTGGAAAAAGTCCCTGCTGGACTGAAGACTCTGAGCTGCTGACTATACGGTAAAACATTTAAGGTATTGACAATCAGCTGGTTGAATTCATTTCCCCCGCTGGCGGGGGTAGAATTATCCAAATCTCTGATTTGGCAATAATTCTGGGGGTGGAAGAGTCGAGGATAAAGCGGGACTACAAGAGTGTAGGATGTCGTAAAGGCCTGCTGGGTGATCTCTAGAAGAAACAAGAAGCCAATAAGCTAACGCACCATGATACTCTCCAGCGCTTCCAGTACCGCCGGACAGATGGAGGCATTCTTGAGCGTCAGTGGCAGGATTTTCTTCTGGCCCACCTGATTCGTGTGCGGATACTGCCTGCAGGCACGAGGTCGAATGTCATAGATGGAGCAATAATGGTCATCACCGAGGAAAGGACATGGAACCGTCTTCAGGACATAGTCTCCGTCCTCATCGATGCGCAGGTATTGATCTATAAATTCACCGGGACGCAGGTTGAAATGAGAGGCAATACGATCGATATCCTTATTGGTAAATAAAGGGCCGGTGGTCTTACAGCAGTTGGCACATTCGAGGCAGTCAATATGCTCAAAGGCAGAGTGATGTGCTTGCTGCATGGACCGGTCAAATGCTTTGTCATTGGAGAGCCGCTTGATTTGCTTTTTGTGCTTTTTCACAAAAGTCTTGCCTCTGGTTTTTAGGTCTCTGAGTTGTTCAGGTAGAGGATCCATAGATGGGCAAAGTTAGTCCAAAGAATGAAAATAGATGGAAGTGAGCCATGGGCACCATAGTTGGGTCAATTCGAAGCTCTGATAAACCATGGTCCATTATTACTTGTTGCAAAAGGTAAAAATACCTATCTTTAAGATATGACAAAGGCAATAGAGCAAAAAGTATGGCAGCACATTCCGGATGGTTTTGATGCCGGTGACATCTTGCGCCTGGTGCACAGTGATCAGGTCAATTCCAATTATCTGATCCTGTTAAAGGAGTTGAGCCATCTCAGTGATCAGGCTATTTCGGATCTGCTGCATATCAACGTAAAGACTTACCGACATTATCGTGATGCCGGGCGGGCCTTACGTAGGGATCTCCAGGAGCATACCGTTATGATGCTGGCCCTG
>JAUILF010000526.1 GCA_030433135.1 Bacteroidia bacterium
GTATATCATTCACATGTTTGTATTGTATGCCGGCGCCAGTCTCATATTACCATTGGAAATGCCAACGATCTTAAAATTCTTGTCCATTGTTGCTTTTACGGCTGCAGGATGCTTTTTGATATATGAATTTATTATCAGGAGAATCGGTTTTATCAGGCCTTTATTTGGGTTGAAAATGGAAAGCAAAGCGGAGGTCACGGCATCACCACAAAGAGTGACCGTTCCATAAGTCATTGAAGAGTATTATGATTGTCTGAAGTTTGCATCCTGGAAAGATCGAGATAAATGAATAATAAAAGCTGTAATTTAGAGAGTATTCCCGGCTCCAATTGGAAATGTTTTTCGATCAACAAGAGGAAACAATGGAACCCGGGACTGGGAATTTCTACATGTATAAGTCGACCTAAATATCAGTACTATGAAATGGACCCTTATCCAGCTTTTCATTTTCGCATTTATTTCAATTAACCTGGATATCTCTGCTCAGGTAACCGATGCAGAAAGAAGGGGACGATTTGAGAGGATGTCTTCTCAGTCGGAGGAACGCGGTTTAGCTGAGCCATTCAAAGGAATAACCACAGATGGAAACATTCAACCGGGCCTGTTCAAATTAGAATCAACGGGAGTATCAACAGAATCAGTGCAAAGCGCAGCTGTTGCGTTCCTGGAATCTCTGGATGATGATCAGAAAGCCCGGGCAACCTTTCCTGTAGATGACGATGAATGGCGGAAGTGGATGAATCAGCACTTCTACATTCGACAGGGTGTTGGATTTGTGGATATGACAGAGAAACAGAGAAAAGCTGCATTTGACTTAATGGGTACTTCGCTTAGTGTAGAGGGATTAAAGTTGAGCAAGGATATTATGAAGCTAAATCATACCTTGGGAGAGATTAATGACAATTTTGAGGAGTATGGTGAATGGCTTTATTGGATGACCATCATGGGTGAACCCTCGGAAACAGAACCGTGGGGATGGCAAATTGATGGACATCACCTCATCATAAATTATTTTGTGCTGGGTGATCAGGTGGTCATGACACCATTCTTTGTTGGTTCGGAGCCTGTCATTGCTGAGATGGGAAAATACAAAGGCATCGAGATATTGCAGAACGAACAGAACGCCGGTCTAAAGATGATGCAGTCTTTAAATGACGACCAGAAGAGCGCGGCAGTAATAGAGGTTTCCAAAGATGGAAATAATAATCTCACAGAAGCTTTTAAAGATAATGTGGTCATAGACAATGAAGGCGTACAAGTATCTTCATTTACAACAGCACAGAAGGATCAGATGCTTTCACTCATAAAGCTCTATGTGGACAATATGGACGAGGGACATGCAAAAGTTAAAATGGAGGAAGTGGAGAAATATCTGGATGATACATGGTTTGCCTGGATTGGAGGTAGTGAGGAAGATGCCGTGTACTACTACCGGATTCAAAGTCCTGTCATTTTAATTGAATTTGATCATCAAAGACCAGTCGCCACTCGTCAATTATATGGAAATGATGTGCATCGCCAACATGTACATGCTGTAGTGCGTACACCCAACGGGAATGATTATGGCAAGGACCTGTTGAGACAGCACTACCAAAGACATAAGCACGACTAGTGTTGTCAACCAGAAGTGATATAAGGTGTCCGAAATTAATAATTGTGGTTGGTATTTCTGCTTGACCCTTTGTTTTCTCGCTGGTTTGGCCATCGGATGCAGAGATGGGAAGTCTTTAGGAAATCAAACAATTAAAATTGGAGAAAATTGGGCGGAATTTAAGGTGCCTTATATTCCTGAAGAAGGAGAAAATCCCTATGATATCCTGGCTGAGGCACAATTTAAAAATGAGGAGACTGAGGAAATCAAAGAAGTACCTATGTATTTCGCAAAGGATTCAATGGTACTCCGATTTGCTGCGTTGAATCCAGGTGTATGGACATTTAAAACAAGTTGTACAAACCAAAAACTTGAAGGCTTTATTGGTGCAGTCCGGATTGAAACATCTGACAGTCCATCGGTCAACGGGTATCTAACCAGCCACCATAGAAAATGGTATTGGCAAGCGAGTAAAAAAGCTATAGTACCGCAATTGGTTATGGCTAGGCGATTGAGTGACTATAAGAATCTGGAGATACTCGATGAAGATCTACTTGAATTTATAGCAAATCATGGCTTCAATGGTCTACATATTCCACCTGTTAGTATGGGGTGGTTTGATTTGCAGCATACCTTCAAAGGGCATGATCAGATCGATGCGGATCCCAATCCGAGTCCCGAAACTTTTGAATTACTGGAGCGAGTAATTACCAGGACGTATCGAAGTGGAGGCATACTACATTTTTGGTTTTGGGGAGACGAATCCAGGAAACAAACTCCAGTGAAATGGGGTGTTAATGAATCCGTTGATCAAAGATTTCAGCGATACTTTGCCGCCAGAATGGGGGCGTTGCCAGGGTGGAGTGCAAGTTACGGTTTTGATTTGCCGGAATGGGTGACTCCCGAACAACTGCAGGAGTGGCATGATTCGATACAAAGCCTTTTGGTCATTCCGCATCTGATAAGTGGACGCTCGAAAAAGCATCAGTTGACACCTTATGCCGAAGACCTGAGTTATGAAAGTTACGAACACCACCGACCGGACTATGACCAGTATTTAGAGATTTATCAAAAAAGCCAGGGTAAACCCGTTTTTTCAGAAGATCGCTTTAGGATTCGGAACAGAACCGTGTTTGCCCCTAAAGATTATTCCGAGGCCCTGACATTTAAAGGCTTGTGGGAGAGCACAATGGCAGGAGGTGTTGCCAATATATGGGGTAATCTGGCATTGCCTGATGGTAAAAATAACTCCGAGTATTCCTTACCATATGCTAACAAGGACGCGATTAAGACGTACCACAGATTTTTTTTCAGTGAAAATAGATTTACAAAAAACTTTGCACCCTTGCCCGAGAAGGGTGATTTGTTGTTGGCAGAAGTACCTGACAGAAATA
>JAUILF010000118.1 GCA_030433135.1 Bacteroidia bacterium
TGTTGATGCTTCTAGAGATATTTTACGCAAAGCGATAAACAATATCAAAGATGGATACCAAATCACAATAAAGAGAAATACCAATTGAATTAACACAAAAGGTACAATCCCTCTATATAACTGAGCCGTCGTTATGGAAGGTGGAGCTACACCCTTGAGGTAAAACAGTGAGAATCCAAATGGAGGTGAAAGAAAGGACGTTTGCAAGTTTAAAGCCAGTAGAATACCAATCCATACCAGATCCATATCATAAGTAACAAAAATGGGGGCAACAACCGGGACGATTATAAAGATGATTTCAATGAAATCAATAAAAAACCCGGCTATGAATACCACCAACATAACCAACAGAAGGAACATTCCTCCTGACAAATTAGACTGTTCTATTAAATCAACCAGGTAACTATCCCCTCCCATTCCTCTGAAAACCAATGCAAAGGTGGTTGCTCCAAGAAGTATAATAAAAACCATACAGGTAAGCCGGGTGGTTTGATAACTGACCTCTTTTAGGACCGTCAAACTAAACTTACCCTGTAGCAATGTAAGGATTGTCGCACCCAGTGCACCAACTGCCGCAGCTTCCGTCGGTGATGCAATACCCATAAAAATAGACCCCAGGACGGCAAGAATGAGCAGAAAAGGCAGTACAAAAGCTTTAATGACCTGTGCTGCAAAACCATCCTTACGAAATGCAGCTATTTCTGCAGCAGGAATGGGCGGTGCCACCTCAGGCCTGAAATGAGCCACGAGTAAGATATAGATAACATAGCAAAAAACCAGTGCTACTCCCGGGAGTAATGCTGCCGCAAATAAATCGCCAACCGATACATTCAGTACGCTTCCCAATAAAACAAGAACCACAGAAGGAGGAATAATTTGTCCCAGCGTACCTGAACTTGCAATGGTACCGGTTGCCAGTTCAGGACTATAATTTCGTTTTAACATGGTGGGTAAGGAAATCAATCCCATGGTAATGACTGTTGCACCAACTATACCTGTCGAAGCTGCCAGCAGAGCACCAACCACAACTACAGAAATAGCCAATCCACCTCTGATCTTTCCAAACAACATGGCCATGGTCTCCAGGAGTGACTCTGCCAGGCCCGATTTCTCCAGCATCAATCCCATATAGATAAATAGTGGGACCGCTATGAGGACATAATTGCTCATAACGCCCATAATCCGGGATGGAAGAAAATTGAAGAAGTCAATTCCGAGGGTAAAATATCCAAAGATGACTGAGAGCCCACCCAGCGTAAATGCCACTGGAAAACCCGCCAGAATTAAAATGAATATGCATACAAATAATAGAATAGCTATTTGTTCCAGTATCATTCCCCTTGTTTTGTCTCGAAAATAGCTTTGCGTCTACCCAATAGTACTTCCAGGCTCTTAATCATCACCGCCAATGCCTGCAAAAGCAGAAGTACGAAACCTACTACAACAACAAATTTGATAATATACCTCGCCGGCAGCCCACCGGGATCCGGCGATGATTCCCGGATGCCAAATGAATTCATGGCATAGCGATTAGCCGAACGAATAACGACCAGGCACCATGGTATGAGAAACAGCAATATTCCTCCAATATTAATCCACGCCTTGGTCTTCTCTGATTTCTGACTGTAGAACAGATCAACCCGCACATGTGCATCTTCCTTAAAAGTATATGCAGCTCCCAGCAAAAAAACAGCCGCAAATAAATGCCACTCAAATTCAGTCATCCAGGTTTGAGATGCACTAAATAGATACCGAACAACCACGTCAACACATATCACTGCAACCAGGAAGGTATTCAGCCAACTGACCCACTGACCAGTTACCTGAGAAAGCCTTTCAATGCCGTCGACAACAGATCTAATCACAGGGTTACTAATGAAACGAAAAGATAGTGATAATGTATTAGAATCATATCAGGCTCCAGGAAGGTGTTGATAAACCGGTTTCTTGTGAGCCAGTTCTTCCTCGAGGCTTTACTGCAGGATCACTGACAAAAAAAAGCCCGGACAAATGCCCGAGCTCCCTATTATCTTTAAACCACCAGATTATTAATCCTGGAAGTAGGATTTATTAATGGTTTCTCCCGCTTCCACCTTGGCTAGCCTGTCTCTGAATTCATTTGACATCTCGAGATTGTTTTCACGAGCATAAATCTCCTTCAAAGCTATCAGGGTATTTCTATCACTGGGATCCAGTTGTTCTACCTGCTTAAAATAAGGCAGCGCTTCATTAAATAAGCTGGCCACTTCTTCTTTCTTCTGATTAAACTTCTCCGTTCCTTCTTTGGAATAGTCGTCTGCCAGTGCATTCATCTCTTCTGTGACGATGGCGGCCTTATTATAATACAGGGCACCTACACTGTAGATAGCATCAGTATAGTCAGGCTTCAACTCAATGGCTTCGGCATAATACTTCTTAGCCGATTCGAAATACTCGTCAGCTGATTCTGTATCTCCCTCCTTAAACGAATTTTGATACAGCTTGTCATAGACATTGCCTAGAGTTGAATACAAAGATGGATTTTCGGGCTCTTGCTCGATAGCTGCCAGTAACTTCTCTTCCAGTACCTCAACCTTCTCCAATCTCAGGTAATGATTAATCTCGCTAAAGAGCAGACCAACATCGTCCGGGTACTTCTCTCTGGCTTTAGTAAGAATAGCTTCAGCTTCTTCAATATCTTCATCAACCGTCAACTTATACATGGCATCATACACAGCCGGCTTGTCATATTCTTTCTCGTACAGCTGACTCATGTAAGACTTTGAGGTGGCATTTTCGCCAGCACTCAAGGCAGCCATTCCTGTGATATAGAGCTGGTTATCGTACTCTTCAGGAACATCCAACGGACTGTCTGCTCCGTTCTCCTTAAGCAGATCATGAATATCCAGAACAGAACGAAAAGCATTAAAGGCACCCTGAAAATCTCCTGCTTCGTAAAGATTCAGACCAGTATTACTGATGCTCCCGATGCTCTGAGTTAAACCATCAAGAGCATCCTTGTTTCCTTCGTCCAACTCCAAAGCCTTTTTATAGGCCTGGAATGCAATCATTCCTCCATTGGGTTCGACATCTTGAAAATCGGGATTTAGCACTTTTTGCCCCTGGTTATAAGCACCAAAAGCGTTGTATACATCACCCATAGTAACCCACAGATCGGGCTCGTCCTTGATGTCTTCCTGCTTGATAGCATAATCGATGTATTGCTGAGCTTCTAACAACTTATCACCTGAATTGGTCTGATCAAGGTTAAAAGCATTGAGCTCTCTGCTTGCTTTCTTATAGGCCTTTTTTCCGGAAAGACCTTCAGTATCAACCTGGGCCAGGCCGGCAGATAAGAAAAGCACGAGAGATAATGTCGTTAAGATGAGGTTTCTCATTGTCATTATTTTGAAAGTTAAATGCATTGTTTAAATCTTTTGTGATCCATTAATAAGACAGTATAAGAGGCTAATAAAATACTGGTTAAACGTTAATCAAAGTTAGTAAAATGTTAAAAGTTATGCATCCGGAAGTTGAAGTTACTCTTCTTCATCAGAATTCGTCGATTCGCGGACTACAGCCAGATCTGCTATTTCATCATTCTCATTGATCTTGATCACCCTCACTCCCGAAGTGGCACGACCCATCACCCTGATGTCTTCGAGAGACATCCTGATCACAATACCATTTTTAGTCGTAATCAATAGCTGGTCATCATCTCTGACGCCCTTTATTCCCATCAAAGGTCCTGTTTTTGAAGACACTTTCATGGTCTTCACTCCTTTACCACCTCGATTGGTAATCCGATAATCCTCCAACGCAGATCTCTTGCCATTACCCTGATCAGAAAGCACCAGGATGGTTACCGGATCAAGAGGATCAACACATACCATCCCAACTACTTCATCACTACCGTCGTCATCCAGCTTCATACCCCGGACTCCCGCAGCTGAACGACCCATCGGTCTGACAGCATCTTCAGGAAACCTGATGGCCCTGCCCTTCTTATTTGCCAGCAGCACCTGGTTTTCACCATTCGTGAGTTTAGCCTCGATTAACATGTCGTCATCAACTATATTGATGGCATTGATACCGGAAACCCTGGGTCGGGAAAACGCTTCAACAGCTGTCTTCTTAATCTGGCCTTTCCTGGTAGCAAACAAAATATAATGGCTATTCAAAAATGTTTCATCGGTCAAATCCTCAATAATGATGTAGGCCTTTACCTTATCATCCTTGGGCAATTCCACAATATTTTGAATGACACGTCCGGTTGATGTCTTGGTCGCTTCGGGTATTTCATAAACCCTCAGCCAGTGACACCTGCCCTTCTCGGTAAAGAGCAGCAGATAGTTGTGAGATTTTGCAACAAAGAGATGTTCGATATAGTCCAGATCTCTTGTTTTACTTCCTCTTGATCCACGGCCGCCTCGTCCCTGCACCCGGTATTCATCCACCTTGGTACGCTTGATATAACCCAGATGCGAGATGGTTACGACCACTTCTTCGTTGGGGATCATATCTTCCAGGCTGATCTCACCCTCTGCAAAAGTTATCCTGGTCTTGCGGTCATCCCCATATTTGGCATCAATCTCATCCAACTCATCTTTGATGATTCCGCGCTGTTTTTCTTCACTTGCCAAAATGGATTTCAGTTCGGCTATAGTCTTTAGAATCTCCTCATACTCCTCTTTGATCTTGGCTCTTTCCAGTCCGACCAACTTTTGCAACCTCATTTCAAGGATAGCCTTTGATTGCGCCTCCGATAATTCGAATTGCGACATCAGACCGGATTGAGCTTCATCTACTGTCTTGGAATTGCGAATCAGCTTGATTACCTCATCCAAATGATCCAGAGCAATCAACAACCCTTCCAGTATATGTGCTCTTTTTTCCGCTTTTTCCAGGTCAAATCTGGTCCGGCGTACAATGACATCGAGCCTAAACTTGATAAATTCCTCAATTAACTGCTTGAGGTTGAGTGTTTGCGGTCTGCCGTTCACCAGAGCAATGTTATTCACCCCATATGATGATTGCAATGGTGTGTACTTATACAACTTACTAAGTACTACGCTTGGCATGGCATCCCGTTTCAGGTCCACCACTATACGAATCCCGGTACGTCGGTCAGATTCATCCCGTATGTCACTAATACCGGTAATCTTACCATCATTGACCAAATCTGCCATCTTCACGATTAGATTGGCCTTGTTTACCTGGTACGGAACTTCCGAAATGATGATTTGGTCCTTTCCTCCACTCGTAGTAACAATTTCGGCCACTCCCCGGACCACAACCCTGCCCCTGCCTGTTCGGTAGGCTTCGTGTACCCCCTCCAGGCCATAGATGATACCACCCGTTGGCATATCCGGAGCCTTGACATATTCGATCAGTTCGTCAGTTTCAATGTCAGGATTATCAACTGTTGCCTTGATTCCACCAATTACCTCCCTTAGGTTGTGAGGTAACATATTGGTAGCCATACCTACAGCTATTCCGGACGACCCGTTTACCAACAGGTTGGGAAATCGCGCCGGCAAAACCGAAGGCTCTTCCAGAGAATCATCAAAGTTAAGTGTAAAATCAACTGTATTTTTCTTGATATCCTGCAGCATTTCATCAGCTATGCTAGCCAACCTCGCTTCGGTATATCGCATGGCAGCAGGACTATCCCCATCAATATGTCCGAAGTTACCCTGACCATCTATCAGTGGATATCTCAACGACCAATCCTGGGCCATCCTGACCATGGCATCATATACAGACGAATCACCATGGGGATGATACTTACCCAGTACCTCACCGACAACTCTGGCAGATTTCTTATGAGACTTGTTAAATGTCAGGCCCAATTCATGCATTCCATAGAGAATACGACGATGAACCGGCTTTAATCCATCTCTTACATCGGGAAGAGCTCTGGACACAATCACAGACATCGAATAATCGATGTAGGCAGACTTCATCTCCTCTTCGATATTGATCGGTATAATTCTCTGATTATCAGCCATTAAAAAATTTTAATTGTTTAATATTAAAGCGCTGCAAACTTAATCAAAAAAGATGAAATTTTAAGAGGTCTTAGCAACCTTTTAACAGGGCACTGTATTTTACGCAATTCCTTGATTATGAAGCCCTACGAGGTCTTGCACTCATCTTCGCGATCCAGATGTCGGCAAGCTATGAACAAAGCTTATCTTCGCGGTTGAAATATTGTGTAAATGAAGCATCAGAAAGTGACTCCCTATGGTAAGCAGGGATCCAAGAAAGAGCAGGTAACCGATATGTTTGATCGCATAGCTTTTCGCTATGACTTTCTGAACCGGCTTCTATCAGCAGGTATTGATGTTCAATGGAGAAAAAGTTTGGTACGTGCAGCCACCGGATCTGCCCCCAAAGCCTTGCTTGATATTGCTACAGGAACCGGTGATGTTGCAATCATGCTGGCAAATGCTGCGGCTGAAGCCAAAATAACCGGACTGGATATCAGTAGTAATATGCTTGAGATTGCCCGTCAAAAGACCAGAAAGAGAGATCTTTCAGACCGAATCCACTACGTGCTTGGTGACTCTGAGAATTTACCATTTGAAGACAATACCTACGATGCCATTACCGTTGCATTTGGAGTGAGAAATTTCGAAAACACATTATTGGGTCTTGAGGAGTGCTACCGGGTATTGAAAACCGGTGGATCATTGTCAGTGCTCGAGTTTTCACAGCCAACGAGTACCCCTTTTCGACAACTGTACCATTTCTATTTCAAAAACATCCTTCCACTGGTTGGAAGGATCACTTCAAGAGACCCCCGAGCTTATCATTATTTGTTTGAATCTGCTCAATCTTTTCCCAGTGGTAAGGATTTTGCTAGCCTATTGACAGCAGCGGGCTTCGGCAGCGCATCATTTAAACCACTGACCTTTGGCATATGCACACTATATACCGGTATAAAATAGCTTTCCTGACCCTGTTGTTGGCGTTGGGATCAACATTTTTGGCAGCTCAGAAAACGGGCCGGCCAAATTATAATTTCATGAACAAGCAGGGAAAACCATACTATTTTGGTTTAAGCCTTGCTTTCCACAGCAGTAATTATCTGGTCCAACGATCGGACGATTTTACCGAGCAGGAGCAGATCCTCAGTGTGGAGTCCGTTACAGGCCCCGGATATAATGTAAACGTCATTGCCAACCTCAAGATCGGCCGTTATTTTGACTTCCGCTTGCTTCCGGGATTTTCGTTTACAGAAAGAAACATACGCTACAAAGACCTCACTGGGGTACTGGTAAATCCTAACATCAAGGTTGAATCAGTGTTTGCTGAAGTTCCATTTCACGTTCGGTTTAAATCAGAACCGTACAATGACATGCGTCTATTTGTCTTAGGGGGTTTGAAATACAGTTTTGATATTGCCAGTAAGTCTCGAAAAAGAGTTGAAAATCAGATTCTGAGAATTGCACCTACTGACTTTACGTACGAAGTGGGTTTCGGAATGCAGTTCTTTTTTCCCTACTTCATTTTATCGCCTGAACTCAAGTTTTCTCAGGGCATTAACAACATTTTGATTTTCAACGAAAATATTATACAGTCCAATATTCTGGAAAATGTCAGATCCAGGACCATTACACTCTCCTTTCACTTTGAAGGGTAAGATCAATATCCTTGCGATTTGAATTTTCTGGCTCACACCTTTCTTTCCTTTGATGTCCCTCCCCTCATAGTTGGCAATTACCTCGGTGATTTTGTCAAGAATGACGACATTCCCCGTTTTCCACTGGAAGTGCAGCGGGGCATTTATCTACATCGGGCCATTGACTCCTTTACGGATCAAAGTGATGACTTCAAAAGAGGGACCAGGATGTTACACCAGCCACTAGGTAAATATTCTCCGGTAGTATTGGACATCTACTTCGACTTTTTGCTCTCAAAAAACTGGGAACTCTATCATGATGACACCTTGTCTTCCGTCTGTGCCAGAGCTTACCAGGCCCTGAACACCTATGACTCCTACATGCCTGATAACCTGCGCTTTCGCATCTCCAAAATGACGGAAGATCGCTGGCTTGAAAATTATGGGACATACCCGGGTCTGACCAGGGTCTTTTCATTCCTGCACAGGAGGACCAGTTTCCCATCCAGGTTGGATGAAGCCTCTGCCATTCTGCAACCACTCGAGCCCGAATTGGACCAGGTTTTTCGCGACTTTTTTCCCCAGTTGGTAGAATTTGCCAGACTGGAAATACAGGATCTTTAGGAAGGCAGGAGATTACATTTACGGTTGACTGCCCAAATTATTGAGGGCATATTCTATATTTGCGGCCTTATTATCTAAAATCCATCTCCAATGGCGCTCAAGTGCGGAATCGTAGGCCTGCCAAACGTAGGAAAATCAACCCTTTTTAATGCCCTGACCTCGGCCGGGGCGCTTGCAGCTAACTACCCGTTTGCCACTAAGGAACCAAACGTGGGGATTGTGACGGTGCCGGATCAGCGTCTGGATAAGCTGGTCTCCCTCATCAATCCCAAATCGACTGTTGCAACGACCATCGAAATTGTGGACATAGCCGGTTTAATAAAAGGTGCCAGTCAGGGAGAGGGATTAGGCAATCAATTTCTGGCTAACATCCGGGAAGTTGATGCCATTATCCATGTGGTAAGATGTTTTGACGATGGTCAGATCGTTCATGTTGACGGATCCATTGATCCGGTTCGTGACCGGGAGATTATCGATACCGAACTCATTCTCAAAGATCTTGAAACGGTTGAAAAACGTCTGGAAAAGCTGCGAAAGGCTGCCAAAGCGGGAACCAAGGAAGCCAAGGCAGCTGTGGAGGCTGCTCAGGAAATCATGGACGTGCTGAGCGATGGAACTCCAGTGAGACTGGCTCAGGTAAGTGATTCTGCTCACGAACTTCTGGGCGAAATGATGCTCCTTACCAGCAAGCCTGTGCTGTTTGTATGCAATGTGGATGAAGGATCTGTCCTTGAGGGCAATGAGTATACCCGGGCCTTCGACCAATCGATCGAAGGAGATTCCTCAGAACGAGTCATCATCAGTGCAGGGATAGAAGCAGATATAGCCGAACTTGACGATCCCGAGGATCGTGCCGAGTTCCTGAGCGACCTTGGTCTTTCAGAACCAGGCCTATATAAGATGATCAGGGCCAGTTACACTCTTCTGAACTTGATCACCTTCTTTACAGCCGGAGAAAAAGAAGTGAGAGCATGGACTGTGCGCCAGGGTGCGAGGGCACCCCAGGCTGCCGGTGTGATCCATACCGACTTCGAGACCGGGTTTATCCGGGCGGAAGTGATAAAATACGATGACATGGTACAACATGGCAGTGAAGCAGCAGTCAAGGAAGTAGGCAAAATGGCGGTTGAAGGGAAGGAATATGTAGTACAAGATGGTGACATTATGCACTTTCGCTTTAATGTCTAGCACATTTTGGACTATCCTTTCAGAGAGTTCTCAGTGCTTTCTTATTCCTGTATGGATCACTGGTACTGAATTCACTGGTTACAGGTTCAAAGTCAAATAGCTCTACAAACCTGCTTACTACCATGTCCCGGACTATACTCATATCCGGTTTTTGACCAAGTTCTTTCTCCAACGAAGTCACTGACTTATGTTCTTCGACAATGCCACAGGGTACGATCCCATCAAAAAAGGTTAGATCGGTATTGACATTAAAGGCAAGTCCGTGCATAGTAATCCAACGGCTCAGATGGACACCTATAGCACAAATTTTTCTCAGATTCTCTTGCCTGGTGTGATCCCCGAGCCAAACCCCCGTATAGCCAACCTCCCGAAATCCGGAAAGGTTGAATTGGGACAACGTTTGTATGATCACTTCCTCCAGAAGTCTTACATACCTGTGGATGTCAGTAAAGAAATATTCGAGATCAAAAATGGGATAGACCACTAATTGTCCGGGGCCGTGAAACGTGATATCTCCGCCACGGTTAATTTTAAGAAATGTAGCTCCCTTTTCCACCAACTGGTCCTGGTCATACAGCAAGTGCTTATCCTTGCCTGACTTCCCCAGCGTATATACCGGTGGATGCTCACATAGCAACAGATAATGGACAGGAGGAGTCCTTTCCTCCGGAGGCAACTTCCTGTTGGCCTTTTTCTGTTCAACCAACTTCTGCAACAGATCGAATTGCATATCCCACGCTGACTGGAAGTCCATTCTTCCCAATTGACGTATTTCGACTTTCTGCTTCATAACTTTCCGTTGCTAAAAGGCCAGGAACTCTTCCATCTGTAAGGTAAGTACATGTTTAGTGGATAGATCATCCAGCTCTCCGTCCTCATTCTGAAGCTTGGATATAGAGGATATAGGCAGGCGATTGGGATGTACTACCACCTGAAGGTAATTCAATATGCTCGATAAATGATCCATACCACGAAGATTACCAGCTCTACCGGTTGAAATCCCTGTAAGACAAGCTCTTTTTCCCCTGAAAGTCCCCCGGATATCCCGGACTGACACTGCATCTAAGAAAAGTTTGAGAATACCCGGTACTCCTCCGTTATATTCAGGGAAAACAAACCAAAATTTGTCTGCCGGAATCATATACTTGCGTTGGATCTCGGCAATGCCCTGATCCTGTCCGGATTCTGTATACATCTGTTGACTGATAAAACAATCAGGAAGGTCAGTAAGTTTCAGTAGCTGCACTTTGTTTCCCACGTGCCTTTGCACGAGATCATAGATCCATTCAGCCATCTTTTCAGTCTCGCTTTGTTCCCTGTTAGTACCTGAAATTATAGTAATCATGTCCCGCTGTGAATGGCTAATATAGTTTATTAAAAGCCCGATTTAAACTAATTGTTTCAGGATTGTTTTACTTTTGTATCTGTATTCGCATCCTTTCTTAATGGTAAAAATTTCTGTGTGTAATGTCTAAGATGACCTACTACGGACATTCTTGTTTTCTCTTCGAACTAGCTGGCAAAAGAATATTGATTGATCCTTTCATCAAGGGCAATCCTTTGGCAGAAGATATTGATATTGAATCAATTAACCCCGATTTGATATTCCTGACTCACGGTCATGGTGACCATGTAATGGATGTAGAAACCATTGCGACAGAGGACACCCCTGTTATTGCTCCATATGAAGTGGCCAACTGGTTTGAGAACAAGGGACTGAATGCCCAGGGAATGAACCAGGGAGGGATATGGAAGGAAGACTTTGTCGAGGTAAAGTTTGTACCAGCCATTCATTCCAGTTCGTTGCCTGACGGTTCATATGGAGGCAATCCCTGTGGGCTGATTTTCACCACGGAGCATCATACTTTCTACGTAGCGGGTGACACCTGTCTGACCATGGATATGAAGTTAATACCTCTTCAGCATGGAAAGATCGATTTTTGCATTCTACCGGTTGGTGGTCACTTTACTATGGGAGTTGATGAGGCCATCCATGCCGCCAAATTTGTGGAGTGCAATAGGGTGATCGGATGTCACTTTGATACTTTTCCTCCGATTGAGATTGATCATCAATCTGCTGTTGAAGCATTTGAAGCGGAAGGAATATTTTTAAAGCTCCCTCATGTTGGGGAAGTTATCGAATGGTCTAGTCATTAAATATGGGAAAAGTTGTAGCCATAGCTAACCAGAAGGGTGGTGTCGGTAAAACCACATCCGCCATAAACCTGGGTGCCAGTTTAGCCATCCTGGACTTCAAGGTCCTGATCATAGATGCTGATCCCCAGTCAAATGCCACCTCTGGCCTGGGTGTAGATGTGGAAGCTGTAGAAAAAAGTCTATATGACTGCATGATCAACCAGGTGCCAGCCAGGGATGTCATTATTGATACCAGTACCCCAAACCTACAGATTATACCATCCAGCATTGATCTGGTAGGTGCAGAGCTGGAACTTGTAAGCAAATTTCGCAGGGAATTCATGATCCGTGACTTACTGGAAGATATTCGTGATGATTATGACTTCATCTTTATCGACTGTCTGCCGTCCCTGGGTATCATCACTGTAAATGCACTGACTGCAGCTGATTCTGTTCTGATTCCAATACAATGCGAGATCTTTGCCCTGGAGGGACTACAGAAACTCAAGAACACCATTGAGTTGGTCCGGCAACATCTAAATGAGGACCTGAAGATCGAAGGAATTATTCTGTCGATGTTTGACCGCCGTCTGCGAATGGCCAATATTGTGGTTGATGAAGTTAAAGACCATGCGGAAGATGTGGTCTATGACACCATCATTCACCGAAATAGCAAAGTAGGAGAAGCTCCCAGTATGCACCAGCCGGTACTGATGTACGATGCCAATAGCAAAGGCACTCACAATTTCCTCAACCTTGCCAAAGAGTTTCTCATTCGAAATAATGTCCAATTAAATCTAACATCAGGTTAATGGCTAAAGTACCGAAACAAGAATTGGGGAAAGGGATCAGAGCCCTGCTGGGCAATACGGAAACAGCCAAACCTGCCTCTAAGCCAAGTGAGGACCATGATACTGCTGATGCCGTCAGAGAGGTCGATTTAAAACATATTGAAATCAACCCTTTTCAACCCCGAAAGGAATTTGATCAGGAAGCACTGGAAGAGTTGTCGGAATCGATTAAGACTTTCGGCTTGATTCAGCCCATCACATTGCGTAAATTGGATAACAACACCTTTCAGTTGATATCCGGGGAGCGCCGTTTTCGGGCATCAAAACTGGCTGGATTGACCAGGGTACCTGCTTATGTCCGAACTGCTAATGACCAGGAGATGCTTGAAATGGCATTGGTAGAGAATATTCAGCGTGCCGATCTAAATGCCATTGAGGTTGCTATCTCTTATCAACGGTTAATCGATGAATGTGACCTCACCCACGAAAAGCTCAGTGAGCGAATTGGGAAAAACCGCAGTACCGTATCCAATTATATCCGCCTGCTCAAACTCCCACCTGCCCTTCAGGGTGCCCTAAAAGCCAGAAGGATATCTATGGGACATGCACGGGCTTTGCTGGGAATAGACTCACAGGATGGACAACTTATGGCACTTCACCAGGTACTGCTCGACGACCTATCAGTTCGGGCCACTGAAAAGCTGGCCAAAGCATTTGGACAACCTGAGTCGACAAAAAAAGCCGTTGAAAAAGCGTCAAACCTTACTCCCTTGCACCGGGACGTACTGGACCACCTCAGCAAACGACTTGGCACCAGGGTCGAAATGAAACGCAAGTCCTCCGGTGCAGGAAAGCTCATCATCAACTTTTCATCTGATGATGAATTAAATAACATCCTTGACGAAATGGAAGGCAACTAAAAGGCCGTTAGATCCGTTGTTTTCGTATGACTGCAAGGCTATCCTGTTACATCCTGTTCCTACTTCTTCTGCCAATTTTTGGCTGGAGCCAGGTCAGTAGTGAAATACCTACAGGGACCGTCAATGAAGACGTACCCGACATACAGGGCTCGGCAGCTCCGGTCAAAAAGGAAAAGAAAAAAGGGCAGTTTAAAGCCAACTGGAACCAGCCCTATCCCAATCCCTATCGTGCCGGCATTTACTCCATGGTGATTCCAGGAGCTGGCCAGATTTACAATAAAAAGTATTGGAAGGTACCTATCGTCTGGGGTGGCTTTGCCGGACTCATCTATAGTCTGGATTATAACAAATCCCAGCGAGATCGATTTGATGAAGCCTATGGAGCCAGTGTAGTGGGATTACCCCACGAATTTGAGGATGTATTAAGTACCCAGGCCCTGAAAAGCTACCGGGATAAGTTCAACAAGCAATTACAACTCACATATGTAGGCTTTGTTGCCCTTTATGCGCTCACAGCTCTCGATGCCTATGTGGATGCACACCTAAAGTCTTTCGATATCAGTGAAAGCTTATCTCTGCATGTCAGACCTCAATTCCAGGTCAGTTCTGCCAATGCCATACCTGCTCCGGGACTGGCCGTGGTTATACCTTTCTGAAATTGGCTGTACAACCCGGATCATGCATTAGACCTTCTGACACGATCAACCTGAAGATGGTTGCAAATGAAGGATAGCTGCAAAACCAATACCCTGTTGCATAGATCTCATCTCCGGATACATCATCAGGCTGCATCTTGACCTGGAATAAACAGAGAGAATCGAGTGCCATCCTCACGATAAACCTTAAGGCTAGTATGTAGCTTCCTGGCGAAGGCATGCACGATCTTCACACCCATGGATTGTTTTTGTTTCTCCTCAAAATCAACCGGCAAACCTTTGCCGTTGTCTTCTACCGACAGCGACAGTCCAGATGGATTTTCTTTCAAGCTTACCATTATTTTACCTCGCTTTCCTTCCGGGAAAGCATGTTTGAGGGCATTACTCACCAACTCATTAATGATTAACCCCAATGGGATCATTACATCTACATCGAGTTTGCACTGATCGATATCCGTATCCAAACGGATCAGATCCCGGTCAATGTTGTAAGAATTCCAAAGATTCTGAGTTAACTTTTCAATATAGATACGGGCATCTACACCTATCAGGTCTTCTTCCTGATAAAGGTTTTGATGCAACAGCGCCATAGACCTGACCCGGTTTTGCCCCTCCCGCATTGCGTCCCGTGCTGCTTCATCTTTCACATTACGGGATTGTAAGTTCAATAGAGATGAGATGATCTGGAGGTTGTTCTTCACCCGGTGATGTATCTCACGCAGGAGCGTTTCCTTTTCTGTAAGGTTTTTGGCTATCACTGCATTTTTCTTTTCAAGGGCTGCATTCGCACTGCGTCGGATCCGACTCAATCGGTACAGTAAGCCTGCTACAAGCAATGTAAAAACAAGACCTCCAATCAACATGGCACGTCGACGATTTCCCTCCTGTATTTGCAGCAGGTTAATTTCATTGGCGGCATTCAACGTCGCTATCTCGGCTTCCTTTTCTGCCGTTTCATACCTGATCTGTAATTCACTGGTCTTGGCTTTTAATTCCTGTAGAAAGAGCGTATCAGCAATGGTTTTGTATGATTTGTGATAGACCAGGGCATTTTGAAAATCTCCCTGCCCTTCGTAAGCTCGGCTGAGGTACATCAGGGTTTGCAATTGAATTTCAAAGTACCTTTCATCTTCAGCCACCTGCAAGGCATTTTTCATCATGGTATAACCCTCGTTGACAGAACCGGTCTCAACCAAAGCATATCCGAGTTTGTATTCAGTCATAGCCAACTCCTGCTTTGACCCAATTGACATTTGCAATTCAAATGCTTCACTGAGATTCTCCCTGGCGCTTTGAAAATCCTGCTTATAGAGATAGACATTGCCAATATTATGCAGGCTGTTAAAGATGCCCCAGGTATAATCAGCTTGCTCATCCATGGACTTGGTCAACTCATAATACTTGATGGCATTATCGTAATCGAATTTCTTCAGATACGCACTGGCCAGGTTATTATACATATTAGCCAGACGCATAGAGTCTCCAATTTCAGTTGCCAACTCAATGGCCTGGTGAAAATGTTCAATGGCTTTGTCGGGTTCGTTGCGATCTGACATCACCAGTGCCATAAAACTCAGACCACTGATTTGTCCGGCAGTATCTTTAATTGATTCACTAAGCTCTTTCAAATTTAGGGCACTCTGCAGCGTAGCCTCATAATCATGCAACTCATAGTAGATCGTAGTCTCCAGATTAAAACCGCGACGCATGGCTAATGAATCACCGGATTCCCTGACCGAGGATAGATAGGCATCTGTATACAATATGGCCTGGTCAAAGGACCCTTGATTTCGGTACAGGATAGCATAATGATAATCGATTTCGGGTCGCATACCCTGAAGATCTGATGCAACCGCCTGTGAATCGGCTCGTTCGAGGTAACCAAAAGCGGAGTCCAGGTTTAATCTGCTTTGATCATAAGCCAGATCCAGCCAATGCATGACCCGGGCTGAATCACTCATTTCTGCCAGCTCACTACCCTGATATCCTGCAGCAAACAGGGGGCTGGCAATCAAAAAGCTCAGCACCAATCCAAGACTAACCTGTATCATTTTGGGGCTCATGTATTCATTGGTAATCAGCTAAGCCATTGTACTGGAAACCGTATCAATCAGCACAGTATGGGTTTCCAGTTGAAAGAATCGACCTACATCAGGCCAAAGATTTTGGCATACTTTAGCATCTCACTTTGATTGCTGATCTTCAACTTTCCGGTGAGAACAGCCATAAGCGGATTTATATTTCCCCGCAGTACATTCATAAGATTTTCATCCTTTGCCTTAACTACGCAGCGAGGTTCACCAACGAGGCCCTCCTCTGAGGTACAGGTTCCATCGGCAACCTTTACGGTAACTTCTCCCCCACCTTCGCC
>JAUILF010000119.1 GCA_030433135.1 Bacteroidia bacterium
AGCCCTCAATGAAGACTGGCTGCCTCTTACCTCGTCCTCCTACTTCTGGAGTGCTAACCTCACCTGCCTTGACGCTAGCGACCAGATTATTCATCGAAAAGTGTCCGGAAAAATAATGGTACAAAACTAGATAATCAGTAGTTCAACGGTGGTTTGACATAGTTTGACATGGTTTAACAGTAGTTTGGCCATGGTTTATCGGTAGTTTGTTGGGAATCCCTCTGCGAACTCGGCGTTCTCTGCGAGAGATCAGTGGTTCAACCGTAGTTTGGCAATGGTTTAACGTGGTTTGGCTGTTGTTCATTTTGACATAGTTTGGCAATGGTTTAACCCTGGTTTGGCAATGGTTAATCGGTGGTTTGTTGGGAATCCCTCTGCAGACTCAGCTGTCTCTGCGAGAGAATCTGTTGTTTAACCTTATTATTGAATTTTTACACATCTCACCGAAAATCCAAATTGCTTTCCAACGTGGTTGAAAAAAGCATTATGAGACTGCGATGACAGTGACATGTACCAGGCTTCGCTCGCATCATCTTCAGAGGAAGACCAAAACTTAGCGGAATAATAAAAATAATCCGAAAAGGCACCATCCACTAACCTCCCGGCATTCGCCACACCATTGAAGCCCGTCTCATTGGTGTTACCAGTACTAAAAACCCAATAATCCTGGTCGGTGGACTTTAACTTTGCTCCCGCACCATCCTGTCCCCCCAGGTATTCGAACATATTCAAAAAATCGGTTTCAGAGGGCATTCGCCAACCGACAGGGCATAACTCTTCAGTCTCGACCGCATACCAGTTATATAATTTCCCATGGGGAATTTCGGTAGCTGCATCGTTATCAAACCAGCAAAAGGCACCAGTAGTAAGAGCATCCCACTCTGCATCACCAGTTACGCGGGGTATAGCTGTTCCATCAGAATACTTACTGGTACGCAGGTTTTCTGCCATCCAAACCAGCTCGCCAATTCTCACCGTCTGATAAGTGTTACCATCCACATCGGTTATATCCGCGGTCTTCCCGGAAGTAAGGCTAATCCATTCATATCCGTTGTATCCCTCCAGATCAGCTCCGTTCCAACGAATGGTTCCAGCTACCGGTGCAACATTGTTTCCATTGCCAACCTGCACCGCTCCCTCGATGGCCATTTCCACTTGAGCAGTAACCACTGTACAGTACCAGCCTAAAACTATTGCAATAATTATCTTTTTCATTGTGACAAATGGTTGTGAACATTTTCTAAATGACAGGACTTATCGCACGCATCTTACCGACTGTCCTTCTTTCTTAGATTGAGAATTTATGACAGCATTATCATGATAGTATTGAAGTACAACTCTGAATGCCTTGAAATCGTCCTCTTCATCCCTGGTCCAGAGAAGTGCATTATCATCAGGAAACCCGGAAAATGGCCCGTAATAAAATCGAGTACCGGCTGCCACCGCAGTGAATCCGACAGCATCTGTAGCTCCTTCATTGGGATCCTTCCAGGTTGTAAAACCCTTTTGCTTAAGTTGACCTCCAGCTACATCTGTTCCTCCCAAATAGTCAATTAATGTATTAAAGTCGCTGACGGTAGGAACCCGAAATCCTTCCGGGCAAAGATTTCGGTTGTCCGAGGCCGCGTACCAATTATACAGCTTCCCTTCTGGTGTCTCATGAATATTATTGTTTTGATACCAGCAGTATGCCCCAGAGGACGCATTGGCCCATTGTGTGTTATCGGTGACAAAATTAATGGAAGACCCATCGGCATACTTAGTGGTGCGAAGGTTTTCGGTGAACCAGATCTGATTGCCGATCTTGATGGTCTTGTATTCGTTGCCATCCGGATCATAAGCCGGGGCGGTTCTTCCATCGGTCAGGGAGACCCAATCCGTTCCGTTATAGGCTTCAAAATCCCATCCTGTCCAGCGGATACACCCCGGAGTTGGGTCAGGTGAGTTGGTATTACCCACTACCAGGGGCCCTTCGACATTCAATGCTTCATTTTGGGCCCGGAGAAGAAAACTGATCGTAAAGGCAAGAACCAGTGTAAATAGGACTTTCATATTGTTTGATTTAGATTTTGTGTTTTCTTGAATCATCACAATGATATCTTCCTTTTTCGTTGAGGATTTGACCAATTGAGCGAACAGTACTTCTAAGTGAGAATCTGGTTTTTCCTTCCGGATAAACTATTTTAGATGGTAGAATTATTTATTGAGATCTAACATGACGAAGGAAAAAATCCTGGCTGCCTACGAAGAATTGGCAGAGTCCTACAACCATCTAATTGATCACAAACCGCATAATGCCTACTATGATCGTCCCAATACCTTGGAATTACTGCCTGATGTTCGGGGCAAAAACATACTGGATGCCGCCTGCGGTCCGGGTAAATACGCTGAAATTCTAATTTCGAAGGGAGCTTCAGTCACTGGAACCGATTTTAGCCCCAGGATGATTCAGTATGCCAAAAAGAGGAATCCCAATCATGGTGATTTTTTTGTTCACGACCTGACCCAACCTCTGCATATGCTTAAGGATCAATCTTACGACATTGTATTATGTGCTTTGGCTATGCATTACATTGCGGATTGGAATCCCACCATCTCTGAATTTCATCGGATCCTGAAATCAGGTGGTTTGCTAGTTCTGTCCATCGAACATCCTTTTTTCGAATACCTATTCTTCAAGTCAGAAAAGTACTTTGAGATAGAGCCTGTTCACTGCACCTGGAATGGATTTGGGAAGCCCACCGAAGTACATAGCTTTCGCAGACCCCTGGATCAATGCCTGATTCCACTAACGGATAACGGATTCTATATCGACAAGCTGGTGGAACCGAAACCTCTGCCCGAATTCAGAAATCATGATCCCAAACACTACGAAGAATTAAACCGGTTTCCGGCGTTTATGTGTATTCGTGCGGTCAAAAAATAGATTTTTATGAGCATCGGTATACGGCCCTGGACAATACAAGACCTGGACAATCTCATCCTATTTGCCAACAACTGGAATGTAGCTCGAAATCTTAAGGATCGATTTCCCCATCCCTACACCCGGGAGGATGGAAAAAGCTTTATTGACATTGCTTCCCGCAACAATCCTGCTCAAATGTTGGCCATAGACCTTGACGGGAAGGCCATAGGAGGCATTGGAATTCATCCGCAAAAAGATATTTACCGAAAAAATGCCGAACTGGGCTATTGGTTGGCAGAACCCTATTGGGGCCAGGGATTTGTAACGAAAGCTATCGGTAAAATGATCGACTATGCTTTTAAGCATTTTGATATAGATAGAATCTACGCGTGTCCGTTTGGAACGAACGCTGGATCTCAAAAAGCTTTGTTGAAGAATGGTTTCGTACTGGAGGGGAAATTTGATAATATTTTGTTTAAGGATGGAATCTACTACGACGAATACATTTTTGGGTTAAGAAGAGAACATCAAGGAAACTGAGAGACGGAGTTTAATGTCTTCATGATGAAAGGATTTTGATCAAAGAAAAAGACACATGGAAATTGAACTTATCCGGGGGGACATTACAAATCTGGAAGTGGATGTCATTGTCAACGCCGCCAATACGGAGTTACGTGGTGGTGGTGGGGTGGATGGTGCCATTCATCGTGCGGGAGGGGAAGAAATAGCAGAAGCATGTGATAAAATCAGGGAAAGTCAAGGTGGATGTCCGGTGGGTGAGGCCGTTATTACTACAGCTGGAAAGTTGCCAGCAAAATTCGTTGTCCATACCGTAGGTCCGGTTTGGCAGGATGGCAAATCGGGAGAACCGGCTTTATTGAGAAACTGCTATCTCAATTCATTAAAACTCGCTGTGGAAAACCAACTGGATTCAATTGCGTTTCCCAATATCAGTACCGGTGTTTATGGTTACCCCAAAAGAGCTGCTGCAGAAATAGCCATTCAAGCAGTCAGAACCTCCGATAATACCCTGAAAAAGGTAATTTACGTTTGTTTTGATGATGAAAACTTCCGCATCTATCAACAGCTGCTTAACTGACATTCTCCTCTAAGTAGTCAGAGAAATATTGCTTATCTCATTCGGCAATAGCTAAAACTATCGAGTAGATATCCTGTTTTTTAGTAAACCCCATTAATCACCGCAAGATGTAGCTGGTGCATGGACCTGTTTCCTCAAGAGTAATAAATATTAAATGTCTTCGACAAATCTTCTCTTTCCCCATCAGCTTTTCTCCGACCATCCTATGTTCGAGAACGATGCGCCTGTCATAGTGATCGAGGAGTATCTGTTTTTCAAGCAATATCCTTTTCATAAAAGCAAAATAGTCTTTCACCGGGCATCGATGAAATACCATCAGAATTTGCTCGAATCCATGGGGGTCAAAACTGAATATATCGATGCATCCAGCGAGCTGTCTGATATTCGAAGGCTAATACCCCATTTAGCCGGTAAAGGCATAAAACAGATTAATTTTGTAGACCCCACTGATGACTGGTTATCCAGGAGATTGAAAGAATCCGCACAAGAGCACAAGGTGGAATGCAGTGAGCTGGAAAGCCCCTTGTTTATCAATAAACCCGGTGATCTTCAGGACTTTTTCAGGAAAAATAAAACCCGGTTTTTTCAAACTACATTTTATAAACAACAGCGCAGGAAACACAATGTTCTCATCGAAGAAAATGGAGATCCCTTTGGCGGCAAGTGGAGTTTTGATCAGGATAACCGGAAAAAGTATCCGCAAGATAAGGTAGCACCAGATATCGAGTTTCCCAAACCCGATAAATACTGGGATGAAGCCCAAAGCTATGTCGTGAAGAATTTCCCGGAACACGTGGGAGCAATTCCGGATTGGGTCTACCCGCACACCCATGAACAAGCCCAGGACTGGTTCATAAATTTTCTCTATAATCGATTTCACCACTTTGGTGACTATGAGGACGCCATCCAAAAGGATCAATCCATACTGCATCACAGCCTGCTTTCTCCGTTGATCAATACGGGCTTGCTTTCTCCCACTCAGGTGATTGAAGAGGCCATAGATTTTGGAAGTAAACATGACATCCCGATCAATTCGTTAGAAGGGTTTATCAGGCAGATCTTAGGCTGGAGAGAATTTATCCGGGGCATGTATGAATGCAAAGGTGTAGATTCGAGGACCAAAAATTTCTGGGGGTTTAACCGCAAATTACCCCAATGCTTCTACGATGCAACGACCGGCATTGGCCCTGTAGACCAAACCATAAAAAAAGTATGGGATACAGGATACTGCCATCACATTGAGCGGCTAATGATTCTTGGCAACTTTATGCTTCTCTGTGAAATTGATCCCGATGATGTTTACCGTTGGTTTATGGAAATGTTTGTGGATGCTTATGACTGGGTAATGGTTCCCAATGTCTATGGTATGAGTCAATTTTCCGATGGAGGCCTGTTTGCCACCAAACCCTACATCAGTGGATCCAATTACATCCGTAAGATGAGTGACTATCCGAGGGGTGAATGGGCTGATATCTGGGATGGCATGTTTTGGCGTTTTATGGACAAACAACGGGGTTTTTTCAACTCAAACCCCCGTCTTTCCATGTTAGTGGGCACCTTTGACAAAATGTCGGAGGAAAAGCAGAAAAAGCACCTGGAAAGGGCCGAAAGCTACCTTTCAACTCTTTGACGCAAGAAAGGAATAGTGCCACCTGAAGGAACAAAATCAGGACGGCCATCTAGCCTTGATTTACCGGGTAAAGAGAACAAATGAGATGAAAATCGGTGTTGAGTAAAGTTTAATTTCCTGTACCTTTTCAGTATGTTTTTGATTTCTTACCGAAGTCTGTTCCCTGACCGGATCTGGTATCGTCATTACTGGCTGGGATTCGTGTTTGTCGTTAGCTTTCTGGCTTGTGACTCGCAGCCCTCCTTCCAGCCTGCCGAATTCTGTATCCTGGATGTACATCTCCTGGATGGGATGGGATCAGAGCCGGTGCAGACCGATCTTCTAATTGCAGGAGACAGCATATATTACATTGGTGCCATTGATACCAGTGAGATCCAGGCCGAAAAGATCATATCGGGTGATGGAAGATACCTGGCACCGGCTTTTATTGACCTGCATGCCCATGGCGATCCCCTTATCAGTGAAAACTTCAACAATTTCCTGGCTCAGGGTGTAGGAACCATTGTTTTGGGACAAGATGGATCAAGTCCGGACTATCCATTTGCAGGGCTGAATGCCTTTCGCACCTGGGCCGACTCGGCATCCAAAACCCCTCTGGACGTCAATGTCCTCTCCTTCGTAGGGCATGGATCGACCCGCAGAAAATTCGTTGCCGATGATAAAGCCACTGCTGATGAAATCACGCAAATGGAAAGCTACATCCGACAGTCATTGCAAGATGGTGCCTGGGGTATGAGCACCGGACTTGAGTACTATCCCGGACTCAATGCCGACAGCACAGAATTGCATGCCCTGGCTCGCATTGTGGGTCAAAATGAAGGAATGGTCATGAGTCATATGCGGTCTGAAGATAACGACCAGATTGAAAAAGCTATAGATGAACTCGTACAGCAGGGAAGGTACTGTCCGGTTCATATTTCCCACCTAAAAGTGGTTTACGGAAAGGGCGAACAACGGGCCCAAGAGATCCTGACTCAAATCAAAGCAGCTAAGGATAATGGTATCCAAATCAGTGCTGATCTCTACCCCTACCTGGCCAGCTATACCGGAATTGGTATCGTCTTTCCCACCTGGTGTAAAACCAAAGAACAATTTGAAAGTGCAAAACAAAATAGGATCCAGGAACTAAGAATGTACCTGGAAAACCGGATTAAGCAAAGGAATGGTCCGGAAGCAACCCTTTTTTGCAGTGGACCTTATACCGGCAAGACATTAGCTGAAGTAGCTGCTGAGGAAGGAAAACACTATGTTGATATACTGATGGAACTGGGACCGGTGGGTACCTCGGGAGCTTACTTTGTCATGAATGAAGAATTACAAAACACTTTTATTAAAGATCCCTCCATTGCTTTCTGCACCGATGGATCACCTACTATGTGGCATCCCAGAGGTTATGGCACCTACGCCAAGATTATAGAAGCATATACGGTCAATCAAAACCTCCTTGATCTTCCCCTGGCTATTTATAAAATGACCGGTCTACCGGCGGAGATTCTGAAATTAGAGGATCGGGGTAAGATACAGGTTGGTGCCAAAGCAGATATGGTGCTTTTTGACCCGGAGAATGTCCAGGCGACTGCCGATTACGTTAATCCAAGATCACTGGCAAAGGGATTTGACCTGGTCTGGATCAATGGCAACCTGGCCTGGGATGGCCAGAGAGTGTCCAGGTCGGGAAAATTATTATTGAAAGAGTAACTGCTATCACATGCAGCGCAACCTTAGATTATTCATAATAGTGCTTAACCAAGTCCAAAGGTCTACAACTGGTGCCCCCGGACCCGGAAGGACCTAACTCCTATGAGTGCTACTCTATCTCTTGACTCACCAGCGACTCATAGGCAAACCTCAAATTATACTCGTAAAATCGATCAAACCACCAATCTTCATACCTTTCAGGAATAGAAAAATCATGATCCTCGATAGGTGTATTGCTCTTGGCAATTATGTCGGCCGAGATTTGTAGATCCCTCAAATAACTCTTCATTCTATCGATCAATTCCCTTGTTCCCATTGGTCCATGACCAGGCATAACTTTGCTAACATCGAGAGAACTCATAAAATCAAGCCATGCCGACCATTTCAATATATCTCCATGAGGAACATAAGGATGACAATTGTTAAATATGAGATCACCGGAAAAAAGGATTTCATCATCAGGGAGGTACATAATTAGATCACTTTCGGAATGCCCCGGACCTCTCGATATTAGTTGAATTCTACGGTCTGGTCCGTCCAAATCATACAAGCTGTCCACAATCATATCAGGTAAACGAGTCTCGACTTCCAGGTAACTATTTGCTAGCGTTTCATAATAGGGTCTCCACAGTAAGATTTGTTGAAACTCCCTTGATTTCCTATCTCCATTAAATGAATTATAAAGGGAGTCGTAATAGGCTAATTGGGCCGGGGCGTTTTCCTTTTCGTATGCAATTTGTAGGGGTTCTTCCTCTTCAATAAGTTCCCTGGTCCTGGAAGTACTAATAATTTTAACTTCATTTGAGAAAACCTGGTTCCCCCTAATATGATCGTTGGGAAAATGACTATTCACGACATATTTAACCGGTGACAGATCCAATGACTCTAGAGCATTCAATAATTCCAGGGCTACATCAGGGGAAAGAAAACTGTCAAAGATGAAAGTTTCGCTTCCATTGTCCACAATTCCCACATTGCATGTGGCTTTTCCTCCAAATTTATGAATGCAGCTGTATACTCCGTTGCCCAATTCAACCAATTCGAAATTGTCATATTTAGTTTTAATAGCGGTCTCCGTCTGGCAGCCAAAAAGAAAAATCGGAAGGAAAAATATTATTAAAACCGGTCTCATGCTTTTATATAGTTGTGTGCCTCGGTACAATTTATGCTTAATCGGGGTTTTCAAGGCAATTTTAGGTGACTTTCACATCAGCACTTTAGGTCGTGTGACGAATAGCTAATGTACTTTCGTAATTGTTTTAATCACCCCCATCTATATTCAATTTCACTATCTACTAAGTCAATAATTTCCATGGCATCAATTTTTACTTCATTGATATTCTTACTTAATCTTCTCAATGAGCCAATTTGATTACTTAAATCAGCGTTCGTTAATCCCTGTCTGCCGCCAGGCAGGCTTGTTCGGTATTCATTTCTACTTGCTACATCTCCCTTGTCTTGCACAAGATAATGGTCGTTGACACCATTGAGTTATCCCCTTTGGGCTGGCTGGTGTGGTTATCGTGCGCTTGCTGTTCAATAAACAACTGTTTCAACTCATCAAACTAAACAAATCAGTTGAACTGGATTTGAAAATACTTACATCTCAGTCTTTAATTTTTTACACATCTTACCGATAGACCGTCGTTTTTGGAATAAGTTGATAAGTTAGCTGATCAACTTGTGTTAGATAATACGAATCCTATGGGATCATCAGATGACAATCCAACCAATAGGTAATATTATTCTGGTGACGATGATTATTGCCTTGAGGATGTTTATTGATCTTTTATGCAACGAACCGATTTTCCCGACCTCTTATCAAAGTTGCCCAGGAATACTCAATTCCTGTAGGGAATTTAGCATTGGACTTCCGGAATAAAAAAAGGCAACCAGAAAAAATTCTGATTGCCTCAAAAAAAAATGATCAGTAACTAATTATGAGTTCGCGACCGTACAGTGCACTAATTGATCCTGAGTTTTGCCGCTTTCACTCCGTTCTCTGAATACAATTTGACGATATAAAGACCGGGAGCCAGTTGTTCACTCAGGTTAATAGTGTAATAACCCGTTGTAAGTGAATTGCCAAAATCCTGACTATGCACCGGTTGGCCTGCAATACCATAGATGTCAAGATTAATTTGACTACCTGTAAGAGATTCTTCTACCTTGATGGTGAAATTGGAGGTAGTGGGATTGGGAAAAATACTTAAGGGTGTAATATCCTTCCTGAAGTTCACAACGTTGGTGGTCTCTTCCGGAAGCAATACAGCATCTATTACATGTACCACTCCGTTATCTGCTTCAATATCTGCTACAGTCACCATGGCATCATTAATGAAAACTCCATCTGCCGTAATGGAGATCGCAATTTCCTGCCCCAGGAGAGTCTCCACAATCTGACCATCCATGAGATCAGTCGACAAGACAGAACCTTCCACTACATGGTACAGAAGTATATCAGCCAATTGTCCCGTCGGATCCATTAGTAAAGTATCCAGCACTCCTTCTGGCAAGGCAGCAAAAGCTGAATCAGTAGGAGCAAAGACGGTAAATGGTCCTTCTCCCGAAAGATCATCATCCAATTCAGCGGCTATCACCGCTGCTTCCAGGGTAGTATGATCTTCGCTATTTACAATCACATCAACAACCGTGTTGGATGTGGGGAGTAAGACAGCATCTATAACATGTACCACTCCGTTATCTGCTTCGATATCAGCTACGGTCACCATGGCATCATTGATAAAAACTCCATCGGCACTGACAGTAATACTAATGCTATCACCCAGAAGTGTTTGCACCACCTGACCATCCATCAGGTCTGTGGATAGTACAGATCCTGACACTACATGATACAGAAGTATATCAGCCAATTGTCCCGTCGGATCCAGTAATAATGTGTCCACTGTGCCTTCGGGCAGGGCTGCAAAAGCTTCGTCGGTTGGAGCAAATACCGTAAATGGTCCTTCTCCCGAAAGATCATCATCTAGTTCAGCAGCTATCACTGCAGCTTCAAGCGTATTGTGGTTTTCGCTATTTACAATTATATCAACTACTGTGGTAGTTGGAGGGAGTAAGACAGCATCTATAACATGTACCACTCCGTTATCTGCTTCAATATCAGCTACGGTCACCATGGCATCATTAATGAAAACTCCATCTGCACTGACAGTAATGCTAATGCTATCACCCAGAAGTGTTTGCACCACCTGACCATCCATCAGGTCTGTGGATAGTACAGATCCTGACACTACATGATACAGAAGTATATCAGCCAATTGTCCCGTCGGATCCAGTAATAATGTGTCCACTGTGCCCTCAGGCAAGGCAGCAAAAGCAGCATCTGTAGGCGCAAATACCGTAAATGGCCCTTCGCCTGACAGATCATCATCCAGCTCCGCTGCTATCACTGCCGCTTCCAGGGTATTGTGGTCATCACTATTTACGATGATGTCCACAACGGTGTTCGTTGGAGGGAGAAGCACGGCATCAATCACATGTACAATACCGTTATCTGCCGGAATATCGGCTACGGTAACCATGGCATTATTGACCCATACCGTGTCTCCACTGATGAAAAACTGAACATCTTCACCTAATAAGGTCGAAACAACAGCAGAATCCATCAGAGCTCCCGATGGTACTGAATCTCCCACAACATGATATAGCAGAATATTAGCCAGATCACCAGTGGGGTCAGTAAGCAAGGTATCAAGGGTTCCATCAGGCAAGAGGGAGAAGGCGGAGTCTGTAGGTGCGAAAACGGTAAATGGCCCTTCACCTGATAAATCATCGTCGAGTTCTGCGGCAATAACCGCTGCTTCCAACGTTTCATGGTCATCACTGTTAACAATGATGTCCACGACCGTATTCTGAGCCAGCACACCACTGCTGGAAATCAGTAAGAGTGAGAGAAAATACAAGAGAGTTAAATAAACTTTTTTCATTGTGAGGCAATTTTTGATTTGTAATACTTTCACTTTGGTAACATTTGCTCATTCCATATTGTTTAACTTTTAACTTTTATCATTAAACAAAATACAAACTGAGACTATTCTACCGATATGAAGATTCTACTCACAGGTGCCACTGGCTATATTGGGAAAAGATTATTGCCCGTTCTGGTAGAAGCAGGACATCACGTGGTTTGCTGCGTAAGAGATCCTGCCCGGTTTCACCCTCCTCAATCCCTCAAGCCGCATATTTCAACAATCGAAATTGATTTACTGAATCCGGATTCGCTCACCAAAATTCCATCGGATATAGATGGTGCGTACTACCTCGTTCATTCGATGTCTACCGGCTCAAATTACCTGTCCCTGGAAAAACGTTCGGCTACTCACTTTCTCAAGGCCATGGCGAATACGGAAGTCAAACATGTCATATACCTGAGTGGCATGGTCAACAGTGATGAACTTTCCCGACACCTGAGTTCACGAAAGAATGTGGAAGACATTCTCAAAAAAGGAAGTTATCATTTTACAGCCTTGAGAGCGGGGATCATCATCGGTTCAGGTAGCGCCTCATTCGAGATCATTCGAGATCTGGTAGAAAAACTACCTGTGATGGTTGCACCCAAATGGCTGAAGACGCGATGTCAACCCATCGGAATTGCAGATGTTATCACCTTTCTCCGGAAGACCTTGTTCCATAAGGAGACTTTCGATCAAAATTTCGACATTGGCGGACCTGATATTTTAACCTATCGGGAAATGCTACTGGAATTCGCTGCTGTAAGAAAGCTTAAGAGGATTATTCTAATTGTCCCGGTGATGACACCGAGATTATCATCCTACTGGCTGTATCTTGTAACATCCACTTCCTATAAATTGGCTGTTGCCCTGGTTGACAGCATGAAGGTAGAGGTGGTTGCCCGTGACAATAGATTGAATCAAATCCTGGATATCCAGCCACTGTCTTACCGAATGTCCCTGAAAAGAGCATTCAATAAAATCGAAAACAACGCTATCGTTTCGAGCTGGAAAGATGCATATGTGAGTAGTGGCATGGAAATCAATATTTCTGATTTCGTGCAAGTACCCACTTTCGGTTGTTTCCGGGATCACAGAGAAACACAACTCGATAACCGTCAAGCCTGCATAGAACGTATTTGGAGTATTGGAGGGAAGCAAGGCTGGTACTATGGTAACTGGATGTGGCAAATCAGAGGGTTACTTGATAAATTGATAGGCGGTGTTGGACTAAGAAGAGGACGAACCAATGCAGAATCCATTCAGGCAGGAGATGCACTTGACTTCTGGAGAGTCCTATATGCTGATCGCCAGGAGGGGAGGTTACTACTCTTTGCAGAAATGAAACTACCAGGTGAAGCCTGGTTGGAATTCAAAGTTACTTCCAATAAACTTACGCAAACAGCCACTTTTCGGCCATTGGGGCTATTGGGCAGGCTATATTGGTATGCTGTCTATCCCTTTCACGGGTTCATTTTTGCAGGATTGCTAGAACACCTTGCGAAAGCTGAATAAAATCCCTGCTCAACAACTTAGGGAAGGCCCAAGGTCAAATTTTTCAGAATGTTTATTACTTCCACTACAACTAAGCTTGTGAATTCTTCATCTTCAATTAAGATTGAAAACTCAGATCACAAGCTATGAAAGCGCTCCCAGACCGAAATAGGCCAACAATTTTATTATCGTATTTCGCAACAAAACTCATGAGAATGATCAGGTCACATACCTTTATGTATCTAATAGTACTCCATTTCACCTTCAACCTCGCAGCACAGAATATGGACCCATCCGCGGAGATCCATAGCATCGAAAACGGACTCCAACCACTCTTCCAGATAAGAGGTGGAACATTTAAAACATTCAACCTCATGGACAGAATGGAGCATTATAAGGTCCCTGGAGTAAGTATTGCGGTAGTAGAAAACAACCAACTTCGATGGGCTAAGGGCTATGGAATCGCGAATACAGATTTGGGATCTCCAGTAACCAACGAGACTCTTTTCCAGGCCGGATCGATCAGTAAGCCTATTGCTGCTCTGGCAGTGTTAAAACTCTTCCAGGATGATTTGGTAGATCTCGATCAGGATGTCAACCACTATTTGAAAGACTGGAAAATACCTGACAACCGGTTTACAGAGAATGAGAAGGTAACAATGAGAAGATTGCTTACCCACAGCGCCGGGATGACCGTACACGGTTTTCCCGGGTATAGTCAGAAGGATAACTTCCCTTCAATCTCTGAAGTTCTCGATGGCAAAGGAAATACGGACCCTATACGAGTGGATACTATCCCGGGAAGCATATGGAGGTATTCAGGTGGAGGTTATACGGTCATGGAAAAAGTAGTGGAAGATATTACCGGAAAACCTCTGGAAGTTTACATGTCGGAATCCATCCTGGCCCCACTGGAAATGGTCAGAAGTACCTACCAGCAACCATTGGGCACCGAACACCATTCTGAAGCAAGTGCTGCCTATGATGGAAATGGCCAAATCCTTGAGGGCTATTGGCATAATTATCCCGAACAAGCTGCAGCCGGATTGTGGACGACTCCAACCGACCTGGCTAAATACTGCATCGAGGTCCAACAAGTTCTGGCCGGGAAAAAAACGGCATTACTTACCAGAGAAACGATTGAAGAAATGCTTACCAAGCATATGAACAATTGGGGACTCGGACCCTCACTACAGGGAGATGACGATTTACTCCAGTTCGGACACGGAGGGAAAAATGCTGGTTTCACCAATGACTTTCGCGCCTTTGCCTATCAGGGGAGAGCTGTAATTGTGATGACTAGTGGAGATAACGGAAGTCGTCTGATAGGAGAAATCCTGCGATCTGTTTCCCATTTCTATGACTGGGGAATGAGCCAAAGTGAAGTAGTAGAGATTGCAACCATTTCCTCCTCCAGGTTGGATTCTCTTGCCGGCAGGTACCAACTTGATTTTATGGTCCCGGATATTGGCAAATACATCGTCGAACTGAAAGTCCAGGATGATGGACTTTTCGTTAATGACCCTAATAATGGTGACACTAATCTACTTCGCCCTGTAGGTGATGGACAGTTCATTGACCTTGATACAGGAGACAGGGTTCAGTTTGAGATCGCGAATGACATTATCGGCTTGCTTTGGAACAATCGTTTTCAATTCAATAAGATCGAATGATTCTAGTGCAAATGAACTCAAATCCTTCAGCCATTTATTTATGTTTGTCTAAATAGTCGTAGCTCTGCCTGTCACATGAAAAATAAAAGTAAACCTGGTGTACAGAAAAAATTTGCGAGAGCCCTTGATCTTACTCCTGATCGTACTATCAGCCACCTTGATCAGAGCAATCTATATATGGATAGGCCGCCCGGAATTTGTCGGTTGGTTCAATCATACCTATTACTACTACGTACAAACCCGCGGCATTTTAACTACTGGAGAGCTTCCATTCCCTGACATGCCTTTGCTTTTCTATCTGTATGCTTATACGGCCAAAATACTTGGCTGGCTGGGTGTCCCACAAAATACTGCTATCATCCAGGCTTCCAGAGGTTGGATGTGCATCGTTCCTTCCCTAATTCCCATTCCAATTTACTATTTGGTCAAATCCATTACAACGCTAAGAACGCTGAATTGGCGTCTTTGGACGTTAGTAACAACCAGTGCAATTCTACCTCTTTCTATTTCACACCTCACTGAGTTTGCTCAAAAAAATGCACTGGGTCTTCTATGGTTAGCCTGTCTCCTCTTTTATCTATATCAGGTTATTGATAAGTACAGGCTGAAGAAAGTACTAATCCTGGCATTACTCAGTTTGCTCATTATGCTTACCCACTTTGGAACCCTGGCAGCCCTGACCATCGTCAGTTTAGGTTTTGCGATATCTATTATCATAATAGCGGGCAAAAATGTACCGCTACGCAGGTTGATCATGGGTAGTATTCTACTCCTAATCACAGGCATTACCCTAACCTATATCATCGATGAGGATCGATTCGCTCGCATATTCTACTACACATTTTCTTCGATACCTGAATCTCTCTTTGGTCTGTTGTTTTTCCCTGAATCATCAGCAGCAGATCGGTTACTTGCATTGACCGGAATTGCCTTGCCCGCTGCCATTGGATTTCTCCTACTGAGTAATTTCCGTAAAACTCAATCTCAACTCGGCCAATCTGATCAGATCTTCTGGTTGGGCAGTATAATCTCACCCTATCTGCTGTTCCTACCTATTTACGATCAGCTACTCTTGGCTCGATTTGCTCTTTTCGCCCCATTAATTTTGTTGGTCGTGATAGTTTATGTCATCCGATTCTCATCCCTGAAGAATTGGGTGAAAAATAGTCTGGTAATGGGCATAGGGATGCTAGTATTGCTAATGGCGGTGGGAGAATTTCTTTCTCTTGGGATGCAACGCGAGCGTCACGAAGCCATATATGCCGACCTGATGGAGATGCAGACCAGAATTGACTTTTCCGCAGAAAATCTGGTGCTTACCAAAAATGGAGCTGAACACATATGTAATTGGTTTTTCAATACAAAGGCAGGAGTGATAACCGCTTTCAACGAGAAAGACTTTCAGGTATATGATCAAATATATATTCTCAACCCGATCGAAGGGCAACTAAATTTATCCGGTATCTACGGAAAGCAAGCTGATAATGAAAAGGATCGATACCATTTCATGATGCGAAATATTCCGGCACCGGACAATGCTAAGGCGATTTATAAATCAGAATACATGGAGGTGTGGGCGATAGAAGATGTTCCCACGGAATGGACATTCGATGCTGACGGCAATTGGTTGAGTTATGACAAAGAATTGTAATTTACCTTATTATCAGAATGATGGTTTCATTAATTCAAGATGAAAAAATCCAGCAAAGAAAAGAAGGTATTAGGTGTGTCAGAATACATAGCCAATTGTGATCCTATTTCCCGGGATGCACTATCCCGAATCCGGCATATTGTGAAATCGGTAGCTCCTGAAGCAGAAG
>JAUILF010000527.1 GCA_030433135.1 Bacteroidia bacterium
TGGGTTATTTAGCTATCCGAATCCCGGGTACGGCCTGGGTGGATCGCTTGTATAACCGCTGGATCCATTTGGATTGTATTTGTCCATATGTTCTTTACCTTTATTCGCAACACATTGAAATCCAATAATGTAGATGCCCTAATTATTCAAATGGATAAGGCTACCTTTTCTTTGAAAATTAGTTTCCAATGTATTACAAATTCACTTCTTTTCATCTGCTTACCAGTTACAAGCGATCTTTATGGCCACTAGGAGTTGACGTCCTTCTACTTACACTTTGTACCTAAAAATCTTGTACGGCCAATGTCTGATCTTCTACTTCATTCTTAAAGGTTTACTCTAACGCTATGATGGAATAGTCAGTAGTAATTATTCATATTCATGGTAAAATGAATGCGTATATTCAAATTTTGAAAAGCTGGAATTGGATTTACCCACTAAATACGGCTAATTGCCAGATAATTGGATGTTTTTTCATTGCTGATAGCGACACAGATTGATGCAACTACTTTTCTACGCCATAGAGACCCTCCCTTCGCTGTTTGAAGTTTGCAACTTCAAACCGATATCAGTGCCGGGAGAGTGATGTTTTTGACTTCTGATGTTTGTAACATTTCTAATATTATGTCCTGGGATTCAGTTCATCATAAACCTTTTCTATCTGCATACTCACACTTTCTGCACTAAAAGAATTACGGTCGGACATCCGAGGTCTGAGATAAGAACCACCTTGCATCTCTTTATAGAGCATCTTTAGTTGCTCCACAAAGGCCCCCATGTTTTGAGCCTCATAAAATTGTTCACAATAATTGGCAAAATCACGGGGTCCACCACAAGGTGTAGTCACCACGGCCAAACCACAGTGTATAGCTTCTAAAACAGACAAACCAAAGGTTTCTCTTATGCTTGAACAAACATAGACATGACTTGCACGCATCAGATCCGCCACTTGCGGTGGAGTCTTCCATCCTGCTACGCATACGTTATCATTCAATCCTTTCTCTTGAATTTGTTTGAGTAAATCACCCTTTTCAGGTCCATCACCCACAATATGCAGCTCAAAAGGAATGTCCATTTGCTTTAATTCATATGCAACCCCTATCAAAAAATCCAGGTTCTTGACAGGAACCAATTCACAAACCGTAATTAATTTCAGGGTATCAACCTTACCAGGTTGTTCTTCAATACTACCATAAAATAGGTTCTGGTCAATGCTCAACGGGATCACCGCACAGTTCGCCTTGGGACAAATCTTTAAAACAGCATCACGTAAAAAGGAACTGGCTGTAATAATACGATCACATTGTTGATAGGCGGCTTGTATCACGGGTTGATATCTTTTGGGAATATCAGTCAAAATCACATCACTGTGTTCCGTAAGAACCACAGGAACATCATGTTTTCTACTAAATGCCGCAGCCAAAAAGCCCCCGAGAAATGTATGGGCATGAATCAAATCGGGCCTACTGTTCTTATTGGCAACACTATCCAGAAAACGCATCACCCGTTGACGCCAGGCGAGAAAAAATCCGAACCCTGGCCGTGGCAACGCCAATCCGGTAAGTCTGATGATATCAACTCCTTCCTTACGCTCATGACTAACCTGTGGCCAATAGAAGGCCGGTTTCGAAACAAAGCGATAACTTAACTCAGGATAGATAATTGTGTAACAATGGGTATCCCGTTTACCCAGATCACGCACCTGATTCCATACAAAATCTCCCGTATGTTCACTCAATGTTCCTGGAAACCAACCGGGGATGATCCAGACATTCTTCTTTTCTCTATTGCTCACCACTAAGGATATAGATCTGGTCTTGCTCCAGGGAAAGATATCTAAAAAACGAAATACTATCCCTTATCTGTCTGTTATCGACTTTAGTGAAGGAAAATACATGAGTAGCATTCGGGGTCCAGGGATGGATGTCACTAAAATGAGAGTTGATCGGCATCCCCGCATCAATCTTCTGAGGTGAAATACCTTGTTCAACCAATGCAGAATATCTTTCTTTGACCAACCGGTTCCATTCAAGGTAATCTTTGGTACCGGCTATTGAAAGATACATGAGTAGTAACAGGGGTATATAGAAAGCCCAACTCACTCGTGGCATTGGTATCGTAGCCAGTGCGACCAATAAAACAAACAGCGTCCAGATAAAGTATCTGTCGGTAAAGCTGAAGATGGTCATGAGCAGCTGGTAGGAAACAACTAACATTAACATCCATTGAATGACCGATCGAGTTCGGGATTGCCAAAGGCTGTAAAATATTAACCCACTACAGAAAATCGAAACTACCGACACCGGAATCCACACCCAGTCACTGAGAGAAGGAAGAGTCTGATTTGGCCACCAGGTCCAGTCTAAAAGAAGACTTACACCAAGGGTAAAATTTTTGAATATCGATCCATTGTACGGAAAGGTATGTCCTGCAAACCAGATCAGTAAAGCAAGGATGAAAGCTGTACCAAGCCAAATGGTCAGATGCTTGTTGGCAACTCCCTTTCCTTTGAGCAAGGCATAGAGTGACATCAGCAGTGGGGACAGGTAGAAACCTGACATAATCACCGTGTACACATTATACTTGACCTGCCTATAAATGAAATCGATAGGATAGTCGGTCAATACAGAAAAATAGACCTGTACAACTGACTGATATTGTTGCCCCACTTCGAGGTAATTCATCAGGACCCGGTCAACCAGAATATAAATACCCAAAGCGGCTAGCATGAATCCCACACTACCAGTGGTTTTTTTCCAGTTTCTCCGGTACTTCCATATTTGCAAAACTTCAAAAGTAAAAATCAACAGAATCGCCGGTTGCCGGATCATGAAAGCTAATATTGCGAACAGAAATCCAGCAATACGAGTCCAGACAGCAGAAGGTTCACGTAGATGCCTGACATAATAAAACAAGGCCATGGACACCAGGGCCATAAACGGCACTTCGGTCATAAATGAAAAGGATGAGAGAAAGAAA
>JAUILF010000528.1 GCA_030433135.1 Bacteroidia bacterium
TTGACTTCAGGCCTTGAAAATAAATTGCCATCAATATCATCAGTACTCCATTGATAAGAATAAATATCCTACCCACCAGGATTTGCCTGGATTCAGAAGCATTTTTGTTGACAACCCGGATATAGAAATTTCGGACAAAAGCACCAGAGGAGACATTCAGAAATGTGTTGATGGTGGTTAAAGTTGCCGCAAATATGGCACAGACCAAAAGCCCTAGCAACCCAGCAGGCAGCAGGGTTTGCGCCATGGCTACATAGGCAGCTTCATTGGGATTGTTGAGCATAGGGAATTCTACGGCCAGATCGGGATGAAAATAGGTTGCCGCCACCGCTGGAATCATCCATATAGGGGACAAAATCAAATAGCCAAAAATTGAGATCATCGTAGATCGTTTGGCATCTTTCCCGTTTTTAACAAAAACATACTTAGCACCTCCGGTTGTGGTCATGCTGTTGTTTTGGACCAATTGATTGATCAGTAGGGTAACAGCGAAGAGCACAATCACCCAAGGTCGATCGAATAGGGACCAATTCAGATGTTGCTCAGGAATTCTTTCTAATAGTCCAGAAACTCCCCCTATTTGGGGATGAGACAGGGTTAAGAACACCATGATCAGGGTTATGGATAATACGATGAGCATTTGTACAAAATCACCTGCTGTAGCAGCCCAGGAACCTCCCAAGAGCGTCATCAAGCATACTACTGTACCCAATACAACGATAAGTATAGTGATGTCCAAGCCGAATACTCCATACATAAAGATGGAAATGGTATAAAGGTAAATTCCACCAAGGATCAGGTTAGCAAAGATGGGCAACCACGCGAATACTTGTTCATTGGTATTTCCGTAACGATTCCGAATCGCCTCAATGGCCGTCACAACTCGCATTTGCCTGAATCTGGCTGCCGTAAAAAAATAGGTAAACAAATAGCCGATGATGTTGCAGGCAAATAGCAAAAGGAAAAATGTGCCCGTTTCATAGGCTTTGGCTGCCCCACCTGTGAAGGACCAAGCGGAAAAGGTGGACATAAAAGTAGAACTTCCTACGACCCACCAAAGCATTCCACCACCGCCACGGAAGAAATCGCTGGCCGATTTGCTGAAATTTTTATATACAGGCCCCATGATGAACATAAAGGCGAGGTAGAATATTACAACGACGTAATCATAAATAGTCATGTCAATATGTTCTTTATTGATGTATCAGCCAACTATATTTCTTTGCTTTCTTGGTGATTTGCAAGTAATTCCAGCAGGGTGTTTGCATCTTCAAGGAATTGGTCGGATGAATCATTCTTCACAAATTCGAGGTTGTATGGAATGGTTGATGCAATTTTTGATAATCGGTTTATATACTGTTTCCAATCATTGGCTCCATCCTGAAGAGGCATTCGCATTTCCGCTTTTGGCCACCAGTGGAATACATGCACGCCCACAATCCATGGTAGAATCAAATCTATTCCAACTCCGTTAATATCTGGCCCAGCACCATGAATCGGTTGCCAGTACGTTTTTATATGAGGGTGAGCCAATTCAGTAAGCAGCTCGCAACAAGCAGCATAGGAATCATTTAGGGTATGATCATGAAATTCGAAGGCGAGTTGTATCCCTTTTTTTCCGGCTTGGTCTGCTAGTCTCTTAGTTTCGTCCAGTACTTTTTTGCGATAGGCTTGAGTGGATTCATTACTGCCTTTATCACCTGCCCATATTCTGATTATCGGTGCATTCAATACTTTGGCAGTCTTTAATACTTCAGCAAATCGTTTCTTTTCATCACGGCTCTTACCGACGGTATAATATGATCCATACGCACTCACCATCAAGCCTGCATCTTTTGTCAGTCGGCTTATTGTTTCAGCATGCTCAAGGTGGCCAGCAGGCACGTGGACGTCTCCTCCCCATTCGATTCCCTCTAAGCCTGCTTTCACAGCCAGTTTGACAATCTCCTGAGGCGTTTTGTCTCTAAATGTTACGGATGTTACTCCTGGCAAGGCCATCGGATTATTTCAATTGTATTAAATTTTCAGGGATCTCAACCTTGCTGTCTCTCAAGCAAAGAGGGAGTCGTTTAATTTTTCCCCAGTAGTATCTATTTATTTCAGGTCCTTCATTTGAACGACACTATCAAACAAGCTTGATGACTCACTTGAGAAACTACTGAGAAAAGGAAACTATGGGCTAGGAAGTCCTTTCTGAGAAAGAACTTCCATAGCCGAGTTTATTAATGAACAACTACTATTTTACCTAAGGTTTTAGAACAAATTGGGATTCAGCGTGATTTGTTCTGAAGGGAGTGGCTATAGATTACAAACCTACAGCCACTTCAAATCGTTTTATATTTAATACCCCGGATTTTGTAATAAACTAGGATTTAAACTAGTCTGAGATGTAGGCAGAGGGAATAAATAATGGTGTCTAGCAAAATTACGGGTGGATGAAGGTTGTACTACAAGACATCTTCTCTCCCCCACTCCTGTTGTAGTAGTTTCTTCAGGGAACCCGTATTTAGAAGGATCATATAAATCAGTATTGTTTTCATATGCAGTACCTTCTATCACAGCACCATATATAGTTTCACCTAACTCTTGCTCTGCGATGCCCCATCGTCTTAAATCAGTAAACCTTGTTGAACTTTCTGCATAAAGCTCAATGGTACGCTCTCTTCTGATTTCTGTCAATATATCCATGTTATTAGCCGCTAAAAAAGCATTGCTAATAGGTGGCAATCCAGCTCTGGCTTTTACTAAATTAATGGATTCATCCATTTGAGCATCTGACAAACCTCCATTTAATTCATACAAAGCCTCAGCGTACCATAAATACACTTCTGCTAAGCGAATAAATGGCATATCATAACTTTCCGTTCTCGTTGCTCTATATGCATTAGCTGCTCCCCAATTCCAACTCATAAACTTTGAATTGAAGTATCCAAAATTATTGGTTCCATCTAGGGGTACGTCTCCCGTTTGAGGTAT
>JAUILF010000120.1 GCA_030433135.1 Bacteroidia bacterium
CGTAGTGTGAACAACCGGCGGCATGAATGTGGTGATCGGCGCTATACCATCCCAGGTCTGCCATATGAATCCAGCGTTTCAACTCAAATGGAATTTCGATGGATTCCACTTCTTCCGGGACGGTAATGCGTTTGTACAATTCCAAATATTCCGGACCCCGTCCATATTGCACGTGATAATCTCCCGGGGGCAGGTATACATGCTCACCGTCAGTACGGTATACCTGGGGCTGAAAGAAGAAATCAGGATATTCATCCCGGGAGGCCAGACGTCTCGCTGGCAGGGGATATACGCCGGTTAATTTTTTGTTTTCAGGTAGATTATAGGATGGTTGCCTGGCACCTTCTTTCCAGTGCGTGGATGCCGCTCTTGCCATCCGGTAGTCAATCTCGTCGACATCTTTCAGATGGTCTACACCATCGGTGATGGTAAAACTTGCCATGGCAGGTTGTCCGTCAAAGTCACTCACTCGCAAGACTACTTTTACCGCAGGTTGGATATCAAAAAGGATGGGAATGGTATTTCTAAAACCAATGTCCTGAGTGCCCTGGCCTACATTAAACCCCAGCTCTACTTCTCTCTTTCCTTTTGACTTTGTATAAAACTGGATCACAAAGTATTGTAACTCCAGACCTGACAATTGCCCGGAAAGTGGTCGGCCCTCATACACTGCCATTTGCAGAAATCGATTATCGACCTGTCCGGGGGTAAGTCGGTTGTCTTCCTTCATTCGGTGAGCACCGGTAGAACCATGAAGTAAGGGCAGGGCATTAGGACTTTCGGGAATGAGCCTGGCTGTTATGTGAGCTTCGTTGTGCACTTTGACCAGAAAGGATGTCCAACCTTCCTGAATAAGGAGCGGTTGCGCTGCTCCTTTTTCCACCTTGACCCTTGATTCCGGATTAATATTCACACTGGCAATACAGAATCGATCGAGTATTTGCTGGACCTTCATCACAGTGTGATCGTCCATTGACTCCTGCTGCAAGGCCAGTAAGGACTCGTGAGCTGCTCCGGGCAATGGATTTCCGATAAAGGTCAGGCCTTCAGCAATTCGAACTGCTTGTGCCAAAAGTGGCTGTGCTTCGACCTTGATAGATTCATGGTGTTCATGTTGAGCTAAAAGTATGGAGGAAAGCAAAAGGAATGGCAGCAGATTTAGTACTCTCATGATTATTCCGGTTTGGATACATAAGTTAAGCAAAAATTGACCAGGTATCAGCTGCTCTCGCGTAACTGATTGGTGGCTGCGGTGCAGGGGTTTTGTTATCAAAGTGTTAAATGATTTTCTTATTTGAATATAAAAGGTTGCATTTGCAACTAAATATATTATCTCGCGTTCTTGCCTATTATGTCCGAAAGTTTTGCCGGTGTGAAAATGGAAGAAACCCTGGTCCCATGGATTGGAAAAGTGGGAAAAGTGATGGGTGTATTTCTATCGCAGCGACTACACCGGGAAGACTTTGACATCACCGGAAAACAGTGGATCTTACTACGGATATTATCAAGGCAAGATGGGCAACCACAGAATGATCTGGCCATACTCACTGAAAGAAATAAAGCATCCCTGGTCAGACTGGTGAACACCATGGAACGCAAAGGCCTTGTGAAGCGGGTCCAGGATCAGAAGGACCGTCGGATCAATCGCATATTTCTTACTGAAAAGGGATTAGAGTATTACCAGAGTACGCTTCCCACGGTACTGCAGTCTATAGATGAAGTACAGGAGGGAATCTCCGGTGAAGAAATTCAAAGGGTGATATGCACTATGAAAAAGGTCATGGAAAACATTACGAAATACGAAACCAACTTAAAATCTAACTAGCATGATTAGGAGAATATTACTTGTTCTCTTGGGATTGATTTTGATTGGAGGGGCGGCATACATTGCCAGCAGCTTCATAAAGAACCGTCAATTACCTGCTCCCAGAGAGCGAAAAGTGGTTACATCTGTTTTTACTCAGACGGTTGAGAATCAGGATGTGCCCATTACGATATCTACCAATGGCACCCTGCAGGCAAAGTATCGTATGCAGCTTTTTAGTGAAGTTCAGGGAGTTTTTGATCATTCTGACGGGGAATTCAAACCGGGTGAGGCCTATAAGAAAGGTAGTGTTCTGATGGAGATCAACAGTGCTGAGCACCGTGCAAGTCTGCGTTCGCAAAAAAGTAATTTGTTCAATCAGATAGTTTTATTGCTTCCTGATTTGCGGTTGGATTTTCCGGAAGCTTTTCCGGGCTGGGAAAAATATGTCAATGAGTTTGACCTCGAGGCCAGAGTGAAATCTTTGCCGGAGCCTCAGAGTGAAAAAGAGAAGCTGTTTATTATGGGTCGCAACATCCAATCGGCTTATTATTCGGTCAAGAACCTGGAAGAACGATTGGATAAATACGTGATCAAAGCACCTTACTACGGAGTACTCATAGAAGCACTGGTTACCCCAGGCAGTTTGATCAGGTCAGGGCAACAACTGGGAACGTTCATTAATCCCACTACCTATGAACTCGAGGTGCCAGTGAATGTGAGCTATGCCGATATGCTGCGGGTAGGGCATAAGGTAAACCTGCACAACCTGGAACGTACAAAGAATTACAAAGGGAGCATTATTCGAATCAACAAAATCGTGGATCAGGCCACCCAGACGGTACAGGTTTTTATCCTGGTTCAGGCTAATGATTTGCGAGAAGGTATGTATCTTGAAGCTGACCTGGAAGCCAGGGAGGAGCAGAATGCCTATGAAATTGACCGGAAGCTCCTGGTGAATCAGAACGAAGTCTATTATGTCCGGGATTCCACCCTGGAGGTTGCCAGGGTAGACCCTGTTCATTACAAAGAGGGTACAGTGGTCATCAAAGGACTGGAGGATGGCACCAGAATACTCGCCCGCCCCGTACCGGGAGCTTATCAGGGAATGTTGGTGCAGGTTCTGGATGAAATTAGTCAGGCTGATTAAACCTACCTATAATGAGAAATACCTTAGCCTATTTTATAAAATATCCGGTGGCAGTCAATGTCATGATGATTGCCATGGTCCTTTTCGGCCTGGCCGGAATCAGAGCTACCAGATCTTCCTTTTTTCCTCTGAATGAGTCGAACATTATCAATATTCAGGTGGCCTACCCTGGTGCCTCCCCGGAAGAAATGGAGGAAGGTGTGGTCCTCAAGATTGAGGACAACCTGAGAGGATTGGTAGGTATCGACCGGGTAACCTCGCGTTCTTCTGAAAACTCGGCCAATATCACGGTGGAGACACTGGAAGAATATGATATTGATCTGGTTTTACAGGATGTGAAAAATGCTGTGGACCGGGTGCCCACATTCCCCGTAGGAATGGAGCCTCCTGTTATTGCCAAGCAGGAGATGCGCAACGAGGCCATCAGTATGACCGTCAGTGGCCAGGGGGTGGATCTGAAAAACCTCAAACAGATTGCCCGGGATATTGAGACCGATATCAGGGCTATGCCGGGCATTTCCCAGGTCGAACTGACCGGCTTTCCCCAGGAGGAAATAGAAATTGCCGTACGGGAGAAAGACCTCAGAGCCTATAATCTAACCTTTAATGAGGTTGCTCTTGCGGTCGCTAACTCGAATATCCTGACCACCGGGGGTAACATTAAGACGGATACCGAGGAATACCTGATCAGGGCCAATAATAGGTCTTATTACGGTGATGAACTGGATTTTGTAATCGTCAGAGCCAGTCCTACGGGAGATATTGTTCGGCTGAGGGATGTAGCCACCATAACGGACAAATGGGCGGAAAACCCTGACAGACTTTATATGAATGGCAATCCGGCTATTCAGATCCGGGTATCTGCCACCGAAAATGAAGATTTGATCAGTAATGCTGATCTGGTCAATGAATACATTGGAAAGTTTAACCAGCAGTACGATAATGTACAGATCGATGTCACCAGAGATGCATCTGTAACTCTAAAGCAGCGGACACAACTGCTGTTGGAGAATGGCGGCATGGGAATCCTTCTGGTCTTGATTCTGCTATCTGTTTTCTTGCGTCCCAGCCTGGCGTTTTGGGTGGCGATCGGGATTCCGATATCGTTTTTCGGTATGTTTATTTTCGCTCCTAATTTGATTACCATCAATGTATTGTCACTCTTTGGGATGATCATTGTGATCGGGATCCTGGTAGACGATGGTATTGTAATTGGAGAGAATATCTACCAGCACTATGAAAAAGGCAAATCGCCTATTCGTGCGGCCATCGATGGAACCATGGAGGTAATGTCACCGATTATTTCGGCCATCCTGACCACGATTGTGGCATTCTCGACCTTCTTTTTTCTGGATGGTAGGATTGGTGAGTTTTTCTCGGAGGTTTCCGTGGTGGTGATCATAACCCTGGCAGTGTCATTGCTTGAGGCTTTGGTCATCCTGCCTGCCCATATCGCTCACTCCAATGCCATGAAGAAGAAAGGGACTCGATTTTGGGTCAATAGATTTGGTGACGCGACCATGAATTTTTTACGGGATAAGGTTTATTCCCCAACCCTGCGCTTTTTTATGGAGAACAAGGTGCTGGGGTTTGCTATCCCCATTGCGCTCCTCGTCATAAGTATTGGAGCTATTGGTGGTGGACTGGTGAGGGTCACCTTCTTTCCCCGAATCGCGAGTGACCGGGTGTTGATCACGCTGAATATGCCCCAGGGAACGAGTGAACAGATTACAGATTCCATCATTACCGTGATTGAGGGAGCTGCCTGGAAAGTAAACGATGATTTCACAGCCAGACAGTCAGGCAATCAACAGGTGGTAGAGAATACGATCAGAAGGATTGGGCCCGGAACATCGACAGCAACACTGGAGATGAACCTACTACCAGGTGAAGAAAGAGATTTTCCCTCCATTCTGATTGCCAACGCGGTGGAAGAGGAGGTCGGTCCCATCTATGGTGTGGAAAGTATTGAATATGGATCCGGTGGTAATTTTGGAGGCAAACCGGTGTCCATAAGCCTGGTGGGCAACAATATTGCAGATCTCAAAGGTGCCAAGGAGGAGATCAAACAAGCCTTCCGGGATATGCCCCAACTAAAGGACATATCCGACAATGACCCTGCAGGGATCAAGGAAATCGAAATAGATTTGAAGGACAATGCCCACCTGCTGGGACTGACCTATAATGAAGTGATGAGGCAGGTGAGGAGTGGTTTCTTTGGAGCTTCAGTCCAGCGATTTCAGCGGGGCCGGGATGAAGTCAGGGTATGGGTAAGATATGACCGGGATAACCGTTCTTCACTCAAAAACCTGGACGATATGTGGATTGTCGCACCTTCGGGTGGACGAGTGCCATTATCGGAGATTGCCACCTACACCATTGAGCGTGGTGACGTTTTGATCAATCACCTGGATGGCAAGCGCGAAATCCTGATAGATGCCAACCTGAAGGATGCGAATGAAAGTGCTACTGAAATTCTGGAGGGGCTTCGTCAGAATGTGATGCCGAGGATTCTGGCCAAGTATCCAACAGTAACTCCATTATATGAAGGTCAAAATCGTGAGGCAGGTAAATTGACAGCTTCCGTACGGACAGTTGTTCCGGCCATTTTGTTCCTGATCTATGCGCTGATTGCATTCACCTTCCGGTCATACAGTCAGCCTATTTTGCTATTTCTGATGGTGCCATTTAGTATGATAGGTATCGCTCTGGGACACTACATACATGGTTTTCCGATTAACATGTTATCCTGGTTGGGTATCATTGCACTGATTGGTATTATGGTAAATGATGGTCTGGTTTTGATTGGTAAATTCAATTTGTTTCTCAAGCAGGGTCTTAAATTTGAAGATGCGCTGTATGAGGCCGGTCGTTCTCGTTTCCGGGCCATCTTTCTGACTTCACTGACTACGATGGCGGGTCTGGCTCCGCTCATATTTGAGACCAGTCGCCAGGCACAGTTTCTGATTCCCATGGCGATATCTATTGCCTATGGTATCGGAGTGGCCACTTTCCTCACCCTGTTCATGCTGCCATTGCTTCTATCTGTAAATAACTATTACAAGGTGGGACGAAAATGGCTGTTTACCGGGAAGAGGCCCAATCGGGAATCAGTGGAGCGTGCCGTGATGGAAGTTGAGGCGGAGAAAGAAGATCTGGCAGAAATCAATGCTTGATGCAAAAGTATCTGAGAGAATTCACTATTAATTAAAGAATTTGAATCATGATGAGAAGGAGCTCATTCCTTGTTCTATGTTTTTTATCCCTTATAAATCTTTCTGTTTCAGGCCAGGAAGTGATGACTTTGCAGGAATGTATTCAGACGACCCTGCAAAATAACTATGGCATCAGGATTGCACAGCAAGATATTCTGGTTGCCACCAACAATGCCACTAAGGAAGCCTTAGGGTATAATCCAACGCTTTCAGCCAATGCGGGAGGTAATTTCGATTTTGGTGGGTCGACTCAGCAATTTGGCAATGGTAATGAGAATACAACCAGCAATGCCGCTTCCTATGGAGGCAATGCCAGTGTCACGGCCAACTATACGATTTTTGATCAGACCAGGGCTGTCAGCCTTGATCAGCTGCAGGAAGTACTCAACCTGTCTAATCTACAGTTGAGGCAATCCATAGAACTGAATATGCTTGACGTCCTGTCTCTTTACTACGAAGTAGCCAAACTCGAAGCCAATGTGAGGGTCTTGGAAGAGACTACCGAGGTTTCGCACACCAGGCTCGAAAGGGTACAGTATCAGTTTGATTACGGTCAAAGTCCCGGTATTGATGTACTCAATGCAGAAGTGGATATACAAAGAGACAGTATCAATTACGTCACGGCTATTCAACAGCTGGCCAATACCAGGAGAAATCTCAATGTCTTGATGGGAATTCCGGTGGAAACTGACATATCTGTAGACACCACAGTGTTTTATACGGATCTGACGAGGGATGAGCTTCTGGATAGTGCCAGGCTCAACAATGTCTCGCTGCTCATGGCCGACAAAAACTATGAAATCACCGAATACGATCTGAATATGATCGAGGCCGAGCGCAAGCCGGTGATTGGAGCCACGGGTTCGTACAGCTTTAACATAAATAAGAGCCCTCCAGGGGCATTTGTCATATCATCAAATAACCGTGGACTGGCCCTGGGGGTCAATGCCAGTTGGCTGATTTTTGACGGAGGTCTGAGAAAAATCCGGGAGCAGAATACCGAGATTGCTCTGCAGACACAATTGATCCAGCAAGAGCAATTGCAGGAGCAGCTGTATCGCGATCTCACCAACGCATGGGATACCTATCAGACGGCTCTTTTTGTGCTGCAGTCCGAAGCCATCAGCCTGGAGACCAGTCAAAAGAACTTTGATCGATCCAATGAGTTGTTTAAGGTTGGACAGGTGACCTCCGTCGAATTTCGTCAGGCCCAGTTAAATCTATTGACCGCAGCGGTCAATTACAACAATGCCAAGTATGACGCCAAGATCCTGGAACTGCAATTGCTCCAGATTGCTGGGTTGTTGCTTGATCATGCGTAGGTGGGGGTGAAGAATGAATTGACCCTATATCTTTATGAAATAGGAGTTCAGAAGAGAGTAAATCTTGCATTATTGAATTGGACTAATTTGGGAATTGGCTCGGCCTGCATGTTTTTATCCTCCACCTATCGAAGGCTAACTAATTATCCATCCATCATCCCACCTCACATGCTGGTTTCATAGCTGAAATTTCATCCAGGCTATTTCTTCCAATATGCAATTTCACCAACATTATTGCCTTTATATTGATACATTCATAAGTAATTACTCTATGTGTTAATATTTTGTCAAGCAATTCAATATTGACTTAAAGTCAAATTAAAACCGTCCATTCGCAGCATTTTTGGTTCTACTTGCTTCAGATATGATGCGTTTTGCTTCATGTTAATGAAATGATAACAGCTTCTGTAACACCCCCGGCGTATGTTAGATAAGAATGGCTTCCCTATTCTGGGGAAACCATTCGTGAAAAAGCTCGCCACTAAACACATTTTTTAGTAATCAAAATTCCTTTGTATGAAACAATACGTGTACGTATTCGTCTCACTATTTCTGTTTGTAGGTAATACCTGGTCACAAAGAGAAATCAGTGGTACGATCACGGATGCGTCCGGTGAGCCTCTTATCGGAGCGAATGTGATCGTAAAAGGTACAATAGTTGGTACTGCCACAGACTTTGATGGCACCTACCAGTTAAGTGTGCCACAAGATGCCGAAATCCTGGTTTTTAGCTATACGGGTTTTACCAGCCAGGAAATCGAACTTGGTGTTGACAATGTAGTCAACGTGGTTCTGACCGAGGGTCTTACCTTATCAGAGGCCGTTGTTACGGCTCTGGGTATTGAAAAATCTGACCGCTCTATCGGCTATTCGGTAGAAGAAGTGGATGGGGACTTGGTCCAGCAAAAGTCTGAACCGGATATGCTTAGATCCCTGCAGGGAAAGGTGCCTGGAGTCCAGATCAGTGGATCATCAGGAGCACCCGGTAGTGCTACCCGAATCACGATCAGGGGTTCTTCGTCTTTCCTTGGGTCCAACGATCCCCTGTTTATTGTGGATGGTATTCCCTATAATAATACACAGTACAACAGTACCAACCAGTTAACAGGTGGTGGTGCCTATGGAAGCCCCATCGCTAACCTCGACCCCAATAACATCGAAAATATTTCTGTGTTAAAGGGAGCAGCAGCGGCGGCCTTGTACGGCTCAAGAGCTGCGAATGGGGTTGTTGTAATTACGACCAAAACCGGTAGCACCAAGACCTCGCAACGCGGACTGGAAGTAACACTGTCGTCCTCCTATTCCATTGAAGAAATCACAGGTTTACCTGAGTACCAGAATACCTATGGCAACGGGGCCGACTTTCTCTACTCTGAAGCCAATGGATCCTGGGGACCAGCTTTTTCTTCGCTTGACTCCATACCTCAATGGAGGAATTTCAGACTGGCATTTCCCGATTTGCCAGCCAACAGAGCGTACGAAGCGCAACCTAATAACGTAGAAAATCTTTTCCAGACCGGACATGTGGTAGATAACTCTCTTTCCATCAGTCATGGTACGGAGAATGTCAGAATAGCTGCCACTTTCTCCCACATGGATCAGAAGGGTTATATACCGCACTCCGGGTTTGACCGGACTTCATTGAGTGTGGGTGTGAATGGTCAGCTTGATAACGGGTTGATTATTGGAGGTAATTTGTCTTACAGCAGAAGTAACACCGAAGGACCATTCTTTGGTGAAAGTGGTGCAGCGGCTCCGGATGCAGCGTCATCTTTCGCCCGTACTTTGTGGTTGGGTAGAACCTGGGATACCGATCTTCCTTACGAAAATCCAGCCACTGGCGCCAGTGTTTTCTGGGTAGGAGGTGTTGACCACCCCAGTTGGTCCTGGGAGCACAACAGCATCACCGAACGAACCGACCGGGTTGGAGGAAGCATCAGCCTGGGATACGATATCACCAATAGCATCAATGTAACCTATAAGTTGGGAAGTAACCAATACTCAACCGGAAGGCAGTTGGTATGGGATATCGGATCCGCAGGCTATAGTGGCCAGGGTGCCATACTTAGGGATGATATAGGATTTGAAGAAATCGAGTCCAACTTTTTGGTGACTTATGATGACTACCTGACGGATAATTTCTCACTGAGAGCTACTCTCGGTCATAATATCAATCAAAGGACCGTAGATCGTCAGAGTGTACTGGGTACTCAAATCATTTCACCCGGGATATTTGATATCGACAATACTAATACCCTGGTGCCCAATGGAGGTACTTACAGTCAGAGGAGACTAATGGGTGTGTTTTATGATGTAACCCTTGGTTTTAACGATTATCTGTTTTTGAATACCACTGGTCGAAATGACTGGTCTTCTACACTTCCGGCTGACAATAGGAGTTTCTTTTATCCCAGTGTGTCGGTTTCAGCAGTTATTACAGAACTCTTGGGTCTGGACAGTAGAGTCCTGACCAACGCCAAGTTGCGAGCCAGCTGGGCCAAAGTAGGTAATGATGCACCTGTTTACTCACTATCCAATGTTTTCAATGTAAATCACGGGGCCAACACCAATCTGATTGGTTCGATTGCAGAAAATGATTTCCCATTCAATGGTCAACCGGCCATTACCCAGGGCAACGTAGCTGCAGATCCCAATCTGACGCCTGAGTTTACTTCTGAAATTGAGTTTGGTGGACGCCTGGAATTCTTTTATGGTCGAATCGATCTGGATTTTACTTTTTATAAAAGGAACTCCACGGATCAAATCGCCAATATCTCGATTCCTTCAGCAACAGGTTATGAGCAATTGACCACCAACTTTGGTGATCTGCAAAACCAGGGTATTGAGCTAGGTTTAAGGTTGGTCCCGGTTAAGTTGGCCAACTCTCTGACCTGGGATATCTATGCAAACTTCACCAAAAACGAGAGTGAGGTCATTCGACTGCTTGACGGCGTAGAACGAATCAATATCCGAAACCTTTTTGGTGGAGGTATCAGACCGGTACTGGAAGTTGGACAACCTTATGGAGCTCTGTATGGAACGGCAACAGCTCGTGACGAAGAAGGAAATCTGTTGATCGATCCCAATAGCGGTGCGTTGTTCCCCTCTCTGAAGGACAATGGATTTGCTATTTTGGGAGATCCTAATCCGGATTTCACCTTAGGTATTTCCAACACTTTCTCCTTTAAGGGTTTTACACTTTCTGCTTTGATTGATTACCGTCATGGTGGCGCATTTTACTCTACTACTACGGAAAGACTGTTGGGTAGAGGTGTGGTTAAAGACACGGAAGACCGTGAGCCATCGAGGATCATAGAAGGATTTTTGGGTGACCCCAATACGGGAGAAGCTTTGCTGGATGAGAATGGTAACAAGATTCCCAACACTATTCAGATCACTACCAATGATATCTTCTTCCAGCCTGGTAACAATACTTCCTTTTTTATCAATGGACAGGATGATGCCTCAGTATTTGACGGTACGGTAATTCGTCTGCGTGAGATCAGTTTTGGATACTCTTTCCCACAAAGCCTGCTGGACAGGACACCTTTTGGAAAAGCGATGATCACCGTGACAGGGCGAAACCTGTGGTTTAATGCACCGAATATTCCGAGTTCTCTCAATCTTGATCCGGAGAGAAATGGATTCGGTTCAGACAATACGCAGGGTATTGAATATGCCACCGCACCGCAGTCCAAGCGCTATGGTATTAACCTCAACATCACATTCTAAAAAAGAGTAATTATGAAATCTAGTATAAGAAAGATAGTTGCTACTGTCACAATGGGTGCCCTGCTCATGCTGGTATCCTGTGGCGACGACTATTTCGATATAAATGAAGACCCCAACAATCCAACCACCGCTGCCCTCAGCCAGTTGCTGACCAATTCAGAGGTGGCCATTTCAGGGGCAGTGGGACTTTCCACTACCGGTCTTTCCTCTCACCTGAGCGTATTTATGCATCAAACCGTGAGAAGGGGCGACCCTGACCGATATGGAACGTTGGGCAACAGTTTTATGATCAATGCGGCCTGGCAGCAATTTTATGACATCGCCTTGCAGGATCTGACGGTGATGATCGATAATGCTGAAAATGTAGAAGAGGGAGCACTTCCTAACCTGGAATATGCAGGTATTGGCAAATTGTTGAAGGCTTATGCTTTCGCAGCTATGGTAGACGTCTGGGGCGATATGCCATACAGTGAAGCACTGAATCTGAATGAATTTCAGGCACCTGCTTTTGATGATGATGCAGCTATTTATCCACAACTCCTTAGCTTGATTGATGAGGGTATCGATAATATAGCCAATTCGTCGGCCAATGAGGTATTAAAACCGGGTACAGATGACTTGATATTTGGGGGAAGTAATAGCCGATGGATCAAGTTTGGTAAAACTCTTAAGCTGAAATTGTTGAATCAGGTGAGGATGGTGAATGAGATTCCTGATGCAGAGGCACAGATCTCTGCTTTGCTGGAAGAAGATGACCTGATTGGAAGCAGTGGCGACGATTTTCAATTGATGTACGGTACCAGTGTTTCACCTGAGAACCGACACAATGGATTTGTAATTGACTATGCCAATCAGACCAAGACCTTCTATATCAGTCCATGGTTTTGGGACATCATGAAAGGGAACAACCCGGACATTCTGAATGGTGTACTTGACCCCAGGGTACCTTATTATTTTCACAAACAGCTGGTGCCGGGGGAAGCTCCGCAAAACCCGGCTGAAAGACTGGATGCCGATGGTTTCCTCACGATCCACTTTGGAAGTGGTGGGCCAAACCAGGCTCAGGGCCAGGACGTGTCACAGACTGTTTTGGGTATCTATCCTGTCGGTGGATGGTATGATGATGGTTCCGGCCAAACGGTGTCTGCCTCGACCGGAACCGGAGTTGCCCCCGAAAGAATGCTGACATATTATACCCGGTTATTCATTGAGGCAGAACTGGCTCTTGATGGTGTCATTGATGGCGATGCGGGAGAATTATTGACTGCAGCCGTTCAGGCAGCATTTGATAAGGTGAATGAAGTTGCACAGGGAACAGGAACCACTCAGACTGTTCCTGTCATTGAGCAGGATGCCATAGATGCCTATATCGCAGCCGTAATGGAGGATTTTGATGCCGGAGATGACGACAGAAAACTGGAAGTTATTCTGACACAAAAATGGATCGCTGGTTTTGGTAACAGTATTGATGCCTACAACGATTATCGCAGAAGGGGATATCCGGTCATTTTTGATCCGAATACCGATACCGGGCCCTGGGCTCAAATTACCCAGTCCTCAACACCTTTCCTGGTGTCGTTACCATGGCGGGCTGATGATCTCAATTTGAATCCCAATGCTCCTCCACAGAAGAATCCAACCACTGACAGGGTGTTTTGGGATCCAAATTAATCTCTAATCGATAAAATGAATAAGATGAATATTTTAAAATATATATGTTTCATTGGCGCAGCCCTCCTGGTCAGCAGCTGTACTGATGACGATAAACTGTTTCACCTCGATGACTTTGAGACAGGAGCCATTCCCAATTTTACTCAGACGGCAAACGACGATGGCTTTATTGGTTTGGGGCAGGCAGCTGATTTTAATATGGAGGTAATGGTTGATTTTGCCAACAATTTAGAACAAAGTGCTGATGGCAAAACCCAGGGATCAGGAAGGGTTAGCCCTAATCTGGAATTTTCGGATGTTCAGACTCTTGATATTGAGGTCATGTGGACTGATGTGTCGACAGGTAATAGTTATACCGGAGTTCTTGGCAGTACAGAAAGCTGGCCGGCTACAGTGGCCTATACGGGAATGGACATAGTGAATGCCATTCCTGAGATGAATTCACCTGACGATTTGGAACTGGGAGATCTGATTTCTATAGCAGGAGGAGTAAACTTTGTGGATGGCCGAGTGGCACCTGCTTTTGTGCCCAACCCACAAGGACAGCCGACATTGGGATACAGTCCAAGTTTTTTCGGACAGCCCGGACTTACTATTCTGGTTCAATATTCCGTCAACTGTGTGTCTGACCTAGCTGTTGAAGTGGATTACGAAATCCTGGAAGCTGTAGATGCTTTTGGTGGATCACCAGCCCTGCAATCAGGTACTTTTACCTGGGATGCCAACTCAAACGGTAATTACAATTGGCCATCTTATAGCTGGGGTACCTACATGAATGCCTACGGATGTTGTGAACAGGTATCAGGTGGTGCATTAACCATTACGGATTTGTGCAATGATCTGAGTATTACTGCTGCCGATGGTTATGGTTGTGCATGGGCTCTGATTGTAGATTCAGTGGAAGGTCCAGTACTGACGGTTACATTGAGTGGTGCCAGTGGAGGATGTTTTGATCATGTCACTATCCAGATGACCAGGACGGATGGCATGGACTGGCCGGAATTATTCTAAGATCCAGATCTAATATGGACGAATTTATTAAGATGTATATCTGGTCAGAGTACTAAATATATGTGTTATGAGGATGAGCGAGAGGTCCTGATCGGGCCTCTCCTTTTTTTCATAAACTGTGACCTTTGCTAAATGACTATGCATCCAAAAATCATCGTATTGTTTATGGCTTGTTGGGCTTGTGGTTTTACACTGTTTGCCCAGGAGAAGACGGTAGGTACGATCCTGGACCGAAGTGCAGAGGAGTCGTATTATCTCTTTGCTCCACTTAATCACCGTTCCACCTATCTTATCAATCGTCAGGGCCAGGTAGTCAATACCTGGGAGAGTGTTTATGTGCCGGGGCTCAGTGCTTACCTGTCTGAAGATGGACAGTTGTACCGGGCCGGAAGGGTGACGGATTCAACCCATATCAATACAGGAGGTGCCGGTGGAATAATCGAACGTTTTGATTGGGATGGTAACCTCACCTGGCAGTATCACTACGCATCGCGCGCTGTAAGACAGCATCATGATTTTGAGTTGATGCCCAACGGGAATTTGCTTTTGATTGCCTGGGAAGCCCGCTCAAAAGCCGAAGCTATTGAATACGGACGCGATCCGTCGACCATGGGAGGGGATCAATTGTGGCCCGATCACATTGTGGAGGTAAAGCCGACCGGCCAGAATGAAGGAGAAATTGTTTGGGAATGGCATGTATGGGATCATATGATTCAGGATTATGATCCCTCGAAGCTGGGGTATGGCATTGTGGCTGACCACCCTGAACTGATAGATATCAATTACCGCGAAAACATTAGTAATGACTGGATTCATGGAAATTCTATTGAATATAATGAGCTACTCGATCAGATAGCCTTTAGTAGTAGAGCTTTCAGTGAAGTCTGGATTATTGATCATAGTACCACTACCAAGCAAGCTGCCGATCATAGTGGTGGACTTATGAACAAAGGAGGGGACCTTCTCTATAGGTGGGGTAATGTAACGGCCTACCAAAAAGGTGTCGAAATGGACCGCAGGTTGTTTGGACAACACGGTCTGCATTGGTCCCACGACAATGATGATCCCGTTGGCAGCCTCTATATCTTTAACAACGGGAATAAACGTCCCGGAAAGGACTTTGCCTCTGTGGAGACTCTCAGGCTACTGGTTGATTCATCCGGATCATACGAACAGGTTGACCATGAGTTTATACCTCGAAATGCCTCTCTTAGTTTTGTGCCAGAAGATACCCTGGAAATGTTTGCGCCACTTTTTTCGGGTGTGGAGAGGTTGAATAATGGACATTTATTGGTTTGTGTCGGACCCCGGGGGACATTTATTGAATATGATCAGCAGGGTGAGGTAGTGTGGAAATATACCAGTCCGGTGACTGAAAGTGGAGAGATTTTAAATCAGGGAGAATCTATTGGTGATCATCGGGCATCCAATAATTCAGTGTTTTCAGTAGCTGTTTATGGTCCCGATTTTCCGGGATTTTCCGGGGTTTCGCTGCAAGGTGGTGATGTGCTGGAAGGAGATGTAGTTACTTCCACACAAGCTCTTACTGATATTGGTTGGCACATTTACCCCAACCCCGTGAGTGAGACGTTGAAGATAGATCTGCCAGGGCCCGCAAAGGCAGTTGAGTTGATCGATATGGGAGGCCGGACTGTGGTAAGTGGCGTTGCACCTTGTCATCTGGATGTCTCTCATTTTAGAGCAGGGATATATTTCCTGAAATCAGAAAACTTTTCTCAAAAAATTATCATCACCCGTTAAACTATTACCATGCGACCGATTTGGATACTGCTATTGCTACCGACGTGGTTATCGGCTCAAAAAGAAAACTTAAAGCCTTATTTGATAGACGAAAATACGGATCCGACCCGGTGGCTTTTTATTTCTCCTGAATCTGCCCCGGGAATACGAGGCAATCAGTATTTATTTGATGAGTGGCAGTTGGCCCGTATCAAATTGTCCAATGACTCCATTCGCAATCGTATTTTCATTAATTATGACCTGGATGCTCAGGTTCTCGAATTATACACGGAAGATGGGATAAAGATAGCGCCGGATGGGCTGGTAAGGTGGTTTGAGTTTACATCAAAAAGGAGGAAGCGAAAATTTATCAATCATTTTGATCTGGGGGATGCCTGCAATGCTTCGGGGCCAGGTAATGGTTACTTTGAGGTGTTGTATGAGGGAGATGAGGGGACTTTGTTGGAAAGGCACGATCTGAAAAAACGTGACCCTACCTACAACGACCGGCTGGGTATAGGTGATAATAATATCCGTTATTTTAAAGAACAGGATCTTTGGTACATAAATGA
>JAUILF010000529.1 GCA_030433135.1 Bacteroidia bacterium
GGAGTACCTATCGTGGGAGGTGCGGTAGCTAATGCTTTCTTTAAGCTTACCGGTAAGCATTTGAGACACATGCCTTTCACACCAGAAAAAATCGCACAAATATTGAAAGGATAGTGAAATCAATCCCCAATGCCCCAATTACCATATAAAAATCTAAACTATTAGGTCGTGAAAATCATTAAAAGACTAAATGAGCGACACCACTTTATCGAACCGTAGTGCACACCTCTTCCGCATGGCTTTTGGCCTGGCAATCTTTACGATTGCATATAATGTGATTGAAGGGGTGATCTCTACTTATCTGGGATTTGAAGATGAAAGTCTGGTTTCGGTGTAGATAGTTTCATCGAGGTGATTTCGGGGCTAGGTATCGTCCATATGATTATCCGGATTCAGCATAATCCGGATAGTAGTCGCGACGAATTTGAACGCCGGGCCTTACGAATAACCGGAACTGCATTTTATATACTGGTAGCAGGTCTGGTCGTGACCAGTGTTTATAATATCTGGATTGGTCACATGCCTATCACTACATTCTGGGGCGTAGTCATTTCCATTCTTTCTATCCTCGTCATGTATATATTGGTATGGTGGAAACGAAAAGTGGGTCGGGAACTAAATTCTCAACCGATTCTTGCCGATGCTAACTGTACTATGGTTTGCGTATACATGTCCGTCATTCTACTGGTCAGTAGTGGGATTTATGAATTATTTGGTATTCCCTATATCGACAGCATAGGCACACTTGGGCTTGCATATTTTGCTTTCAAAGAAGGAAAGGAGTGTTTTGAAAAGGCGAATAGTGATGAAATCTGTTGTTGTGACTAAATGCGCCGTTTTACGCAAAGATTTTAATTAATATTAAGTAGACCTCCGGGATCCACCTGCAAAATAGCCTCCTCTTCTACGAGAAGTCCTTCTTCTCCATTGATCCCTTGTGTTATTTCTCCCGAACTCTCTATAAGAAAGTTAGACCGGGCTTTGATCACATTTCCTCGCCTGGTACAATTGGTCATTTGGACCAGCCCGGAATTCTGCAAGGATGTGGAGTTATCCAAATAGACACAATCCCCCTGACAAAAACCTATTTCAATGGAGCCCGTGTTGATCAAGACCCCCAGGTAAACAGTATCACAACAGGCGAAACTATCAATATTAAATGCCTTACCTTGTTGTCCGGCGTTCCCTACGTTGTCAATAGTAATCGTACCACTATTATTCACCATCCCGTATGTTTCAACTCCAAAATATCTGGCCTGATCAATCGATACCTGCCCACTGTTAATAAATGAGCCCTGATGACGTATTGATATACCTCCAATAGAGCAATTAGATATATTAATCGAACTGGCATTAAGACCCATGGATTTCGAGATCAGGGTTATTCCACGGTTGGTTGTATCAATGACGATGAGACCAAGATTTTCAAAGCTCGATCCAGCAAGACTCATACCGGTAGAAGTCAAGAGAATTTGGATATCTCCTTCATTCTGTAAATGTGCTCCATCTGTCAATTGAATACCCGAATTACAATCCTCTACACGTAGAAATCCCGCTATGATTATCTCTGACGAATCACTAGCTCTCAAACCTTCCATGCCACAATCAAACAGATGCACTTCCCCTTCCACCCGCAGCGTGGAGTAATCGTCTTCTAATTCTATGCCGTCCGATCCACCTCCATCAATCTGAAGTTCCGCCTCGTCTCTCACAATCAACACGGCACCATCTGATATTTTAATTAACCTGACTTCTGCCTGTATTCCCATTAATATTTCGACCTGGACATTTCCAGAGATATAGGCGGTATCTCCTGCTTCAGGCACACCATTAGACCAGTTGTCGGGATCTTCCCACTTATCATTCGATCCTATCCAGGTTGTTTCAAGAGCAAACAATGGTTGCAACATCATACATATGAATCCTGTTGCAAGGACAATTTTCATATAACCTTCCATTACTCATACATTTTATGACTGCAAATTCGAGAGAATGATCAAATCCTGTATCCTTCAAAGAGGTGATTTTTTCTCTTTTTCGATAGAAAAGGTTCCTGGAAGCACGTCTGGAAATTAGTATCTTGAAAAACAATTGATTATTCCCCAATATATACAGCGATGAAAAAAACAGCAATCGTGACCGGTGCCGCGCAGGGCATTGGCCTGGAAATAACCAAACACTTTTTGTTGCAGGGTTGGCAGGTAGCCATGGTGGACCGCAATCAAAGAGAATTATTAAAGGGATCCAATAAACTGAAAAATGTACTACCGCTCAACTATGATATTTCGATTCCTGAGCAAGTAGAAAAAATGATGCAAGAAACCCTGGCACACTTTGGACAGGTAGACGCATTAATTAATAACGCAGGCATTGCAGAATTTAAAAACCTGGACGATACAGATTTTAAATGCTGGCGAGAGATCATGGCTACGAATCTTGATGGGACATTTTTATGTTCCAAAGCGGTCATACCCTCATTAAAGGAAACACAGGGAGCAATTGTAAATATCGCATCAATTTCCGGACTTCGCGCCAGTACATTGCGGGTGGCCTACGGTACTTCAAAAGCAGCCATCATTCACCTGACCAAACAACTTGCTATCGAACTAGGTGATTACAAAATCCGGGTGAATTGTATTGCCCCCGGACCCGTCAGAACCAAACTGGCGGAGTCCGTGCACGCCCCGGAAATTGTCACAGCCTATTTTGATGTAATGCCTCTGAGCCGATATGGTACCACTACCGAAATTGCCGAGGCGATATACTTTTTATGCTCAGAAAAATCAAGCTTTATAACCGGACAAACTATTGCAGTGGACGGTGGATTTGGGGCTAGCGGTGTAGGATTACCGGCTTTGCGAAACACCTAATTTCACCCATCAATAATCGATGCATCAAAAGTGCCCCCTAACCGTACGACAAATTCGCTCTCATCACCTACATCCAGCGGTGCATCGGAAG
>JAUILF010000530.1 GCA_030433135.1 Bacteroidia bacterium
AGCAATCTCGCAGAGTCAGGGTGCCGTGCACCTTAAAGAAAAAGGAACAGCGAGCGGCGGGGCAGCAACCCATACTGCTCCATGAGCCTCATGTCGCTTTTCGATGCAACAAAGAGGCTCTGGCATCTTCTTGTTTTAATTGATCACTCCTTCATTCGGTACTTTCCCGTAGTTTGGCATATTAAATACACCCCAACTTATTTCCACTCCTCGATGTTCAACGGAGGTCCTACAACCTGCATATCATTGGCCGAAAATATACTCGCCATTTCTTTTGGCGATGGTTCGTGGTCTAAAGCAGCTATAGTTACAAAAAAATCTTCCAATTTTCCGGCTGGTTGCACCGTAACGGTCATTTTACCCTTCTTAGATGCTTGTGTCCAGGCGTGTGGAACTTTGCGCGGAAGGAAAATGCTGTCACCCTTTGACAATTTGAATTTTTCATGACCAACTTGAAAATAATAAGAGCCCATAACAACATAAAATATTTCATCTTGCATATGGTGTACATGTAAGGGTGTTCCCTTTCCTTGTGAAAGTGAGGTTTGTTCAAATATTGCCAAATCTCCATCGGTATCACTGCCTGAAATCTTTACGTCAAGAACATTTGAATTTACCCCCTTTAATTTGATATGACCATGAAGTCGTCCTTCACCTGAATTGATCAAAAATCCTCTATCTGCTCTCACATATAGATTGTTTTTTATTTTCGTGAATGTCAACATTGGAATTCCCGAAAGCGCTGTTAGAATAAATTTTCCTCTATTCATCTTATTGGTTTCTGCGAATAACTCTTACATATAGTACATTATATAGTTGTTCAGATACATCACCTCTAACAACAAAAGAAAGCATACGTTATAGTGCCAAAAAAAAACCAGAAGGAGCAGACGTCCATGACTACCATGGGTAAGCCAGTGCTCACCATACTTGTGCTGACCGTACTTGTGCTGACCGTAGCGTCAGTAGCGTCAGTAGCGTCAGTGCGAATGCACATACTTTATGGCACTGCCATAGCATACAATCCAACGGAGTTAAACGATTGCCTTGTTTTTACTGGCCTGATCTATAGGAAAACCCCATTGGACACGCACCCTATGGATCCCGTACTATGCGGTATACACATAGTTCCTTCACCCTATACAAAATAGGAAAATATTGATCCAATTGAGATAATAAATGAAGTATATAATCCTGCCACTACAGTCAATTGGTAGATCTGCATACCACCAGGGAAATACGCGGTTGATTCGGAATCGTATTCATGATACTTGGCATCCCTTGCTCACCCAGACCGGAAGGCAGAACTGTCCTGGAATTCGGATTTTGAATCTGTTGACCCCGTTGGATATTTATCCTACGGGGTTGATCCCTGTTGGAGGTCGTCCATATGAAAGGAGTGAAAAGAAACCCACCCTGCCGATTTGGTCGTATTTCATGGAAGCATCGTCTCCGGATCCACATACTTCACAATGACATCTTCTAATCTTTAGTAGCCCATGCAAAAAATAGGGGGGCGTCCTGATTGTTCATTAGCATCTCAGAACGATCATTTGAATTCAATTGGAATGAAAATCTCTTAATCTTTCGTGACTCCAAAAGAATATGTCCCAAGTCTCTCCTCAACAATTCATTTGCAGGTTTACGCCCCCCAAACATGATTTTTGGCTGAAAAACCAGGTTTTATAGATATCAACAAAACCAGGTCCAGCCAGTGCACGTACTCCCCATTTCATCTAAAGTGCCCCACCGAGTAATCCATTGCCAGCGTTTTCGAACCAAAAGATCAAACTTACTTTTACTAACTTAGTGTTTTGCGACTTACGTCGATCTTGTCCTCTTGAGAACAATTAGACAGGGATTGGCACCTGTTTAACCAACTCGCTTAGGAATTCTACTAAATCAGGTTCCTGAATGCAAGAAAAAACATGGTCATTCTGCTTATTAGCTGTCTTATGTTTCGCTTAATTTCGGGCCAAACCATGGTTGACTTCTCAGTTATGTCCGCTGAAATAAAGGACAATCAAGGTGTCTATTATAAATTTTTCACAAACAAGAAACTTCGGATTATGCATGGCACACCTTTTAGTACACTTGTAAAAATATACCTGGTTGCATGCATGACATTTTCCTGTAGAAGTGGGGATGACGTCGTCCCTGATACCAACCCCAGCGGTGGCAATGGAACACCTACTCAAGATGACACCTGGCTGGTTTCACAAAACGAAGTATTGGACGGCGGACCCGGTAAGGACGGTATCCCATCGATCGACAACCCGAAATTCGTTACTTCGACAGACATAAATTTTATGGAGGATGAAGAGCTTGTCCTAGCCATGAATATCAATGGTGAGATTAAGGGATATACACACCCTGTCTTAGACTGGCACGAGATCGTCAATGACGAAATCGGTGGAGAAAAGATCGCCATAGTTTACTGTCCTTTAACAGGCACGGGCATTGGCTGGAACAGACTGATAAATGGTGTACCAACCACTTTTGGAGTTTCTGGACTTATTTATCGGAACAACATCATACCCTACGATAGGGGAACAGGAAGTAATTGGTCTCAATTAAGACTGGAGTGCATACAGGGCAACCTGAAGGGAGAAATCCCCCAAACTCATCCGATGGTAGAGATGCCATGGAAGGTCTGGAAGCAAATGTTTCCCAATGAGAAGGTATTGTCAACCGAAACAGGCTTTGATCGAAATTATGACATCTATCCTTATGGAAAATACAGGAGGGACAACGACATTATCCTATACCCTTTGGGCCGAAACGACCTCCGTCTGGCTGAGAAGGAACGGGTCCTAAGTGTTTTTATCAATGGAAAATCGCGTGTGTATCGATTTCGAAGTTTTAAGGATGGACTCACCGTGATCCATGACCAATACGAAGGTGTTGATATAGTCGTAATCGGAAGTGAACCGGATAACTTTATGATGGCTTTC
>JAUILF010000121.1 GCA_030433135.1 Bacteroidia bacterium
TGAGGTGATGAATTTGTGCTCTTTTTATACATATTATTAAAATACGAAATATATCTCGTATTTCATTCCTTCTTAGCGACTTTTCGGAGTGGCCTCAGAGGTTTAGGGCAGTCCTCAGTAATTTCTCGCAGAGGGCGCCGAGTCCGCAGAGAGTCAAACCACTGCTAAACCACTGCTAAACCACTGCTAAACCATGTTAAACAATTGCCAAACTAAGTTGAACAACCGTTAAACCACGATAAACCACCTACAGTCGGCAGTCTTCAGTTCTCAGTCCTCAGTCCTCTCTACTGCGATAGACCATGCTAAACCATGTTAAACCAGTGATAAACCATGATAAACCATGTTAAACCACGATAAACCAGTCAGCAGTTCGCAGTTCCCAGTCCTCAGAAACTAGTAATATTTCAGAACGAACAACCACCTAGAAACGATATAGAAACGACCTAGAAACGACCTAGAAACGACCTAGAAACTACCTATGGGTTGCATCCATAAACTCATCCAGATCCTCCTTCCATTTCTCCATAGAGGGTGGATGTGTGTACATCATGTGACCGGCATCGTAATATTTCATGATGATGTTCTGCTTCAGCTCAGGATCCAATCCCATATGATTGATCGAATATTCTACCCCATAAAAAACCGTGGCCAGATCAAAATACCCATTCAGAATTAAAATCTTGAGATTTGGATTTTGTTTCATGGCGGTGGTCATATCAGGAAGGGTACTGACCGCTACCTGGGCATTCCAGGTAACGTTTCCACTGTGATTCCAGTCCCATTTAAAATCGGGTCTGCCTCCGGTGCTGGTCGTGTAAGTCAGGTCTTTTCTGACATTGAGATCGTTGTACAGATAATCCTTAAAGGCAGCAATGTAGGGTGGAGAAATAGCGTCACTCTGAGGATCTGTGCTGGCAAACTGGGACAATGGATCTTCACTCAGTCCGGTGAACCTTGAGTCAAGTCGTCCCACCGTACGGGTATCATCTCTCAACAATTCCTGGAAGTATTCGGAATTGGTTACACGCAGATCTGCTTTTAACCAATAATCCTGGCTAAGCCCGGAAAGGTCGGCTAACTTTTGCGCCATATCATTTTTCTCACTTTCGGAAAGTTGATCTCCTTTGAGCAGTGCAGGGGCATATTCATTTTCGGTAAAATCGCGGACATCATCCAGAAACGACTCCAGATTTTCTCCTTTGTCGGCCACCTTGTCGTGATACCAGGCGGTGGCGGCATAGGTAGGAAAATGGATGAGGTACGAAATGTCATCACCTGGGCCAAATAGCAGATGCTGCAATTCGAAAACAGCCGAAACCATGATGACACCATTCATCGCAATGCCTTTATCCTGCAGGTATTTGACCAGACCTGCATTCCTGAAAGTGCCATAACTTTCTCCGAGTAAGTACTTGGGACTATTGAAATTGTTGGTGCGGATAATAAACTGCTCAATGAATAGTCCGATGGTTCTTATATCCTGATCCACTCCCCAGAAATCTTCCCATTTGGCTTTTCCGATGGGTCGGCTGAATCCCACTCCAATGGGATCAATCATGACCAGGTCGGTTTTGTCAAGAATGGAGTATTCGTTGTTTACTACCTCGTAAGGCGCTGGTCCGGTATACCCGGGGTCATTGATCACAATGCGTTTTGGTCCCAGGATGCCAAAATGCAACCAGAAAGATGCAGATAACGGACCTCCGTTAAATGCGAAAGTAATGGGCCGGCTCGCATCAGGACTGGTGCTCTTGTAGTAAGTGAAACCAAAGAGTGCAATGGGTTCATCGTTTTCATCACGCAACTGGATGGTGCCGGTTTCGGTGTCAAAATCCAAAGTCGATCCTCCAATCTCTACCGATTGAACGGAAGTAAATATCTCACCCTGGGGCATAGTATCATTTCCTTGACTTTGGGCCTGGATTTCGTAACCCAGTTGAAACAGACAGAATACAAAGATTACTTTTCTGAACATGAAGTAGTAGGTTAAAGAGTTTATAGCTGTAAAGCTAGCAAATAACCGATGGCTTATGGATTGTACCAGGTCCGGGGACCACAATTTTTTTTATGGGGTGAACAGCTCCTCATAGAGAGTTCGTTTGGTGCCAATAAACCACACATTTTTGACATGAACTTATTGCAGAACCTTCCAAATGTTTGATAGCTTGTGGCCCCGTTCAGACCAAATGTATTGTAGCAGATTGAGATCTATTCCTGCCAGAAGTGGTTAGGTGGGCTCAGTAGTCATCATCTCATCAACTCAATATTTAACTCCCAATGCAAGAACCGATTCTTATACTATTGTTCCTGTTAACAGGTCTTACACTGCACGCTCAAAAGTCAAGGCTCAAACAGGAATATATACAAGAGGCTGCAAGTAGATATGGACTTGCTGCAGTCGATGTTAGTGATTATGAAATTACAGATGACTATGTGTCTTCCGAAACTGGTATTAGGCACATTTATCTGCATCAACAGTACCTCGGTGTCCGAATTCACAATGCGGTAATGAGTCTGCATATTTCTCCTGAAGACTCATTGGTACATGTTACTTCCAGGTTTGTAGCTCGCCTGTCAGATAGGAGTACAAATAGTCTGGTGTCTGTTTCTGTCCGGCAAGCTTTCGATGCCGCTTTAGACCATCTTGGCATAATATTGCCAGCTGATGCACAACTTACCCAGACAGGGCTGTCTGGTTTTGCGGGAACCAGCGATGGGGATATACCCTATTCTCAAGTATATCAACTTGGTGCAGATGGCCATTTGATTTTATGCTGGGATTTTGTGATAGATGACAAGTCATCCGGCGACTGGTGGGATATTCGGGTGAATGCAGGTACTGGTGAAATAGTTGACAAGACCAATTGGACCATTGATTGTACCTGGGAGCATAATGAATTTCATCCCGTAAGACAGAGTCTTGACGAGAAAGAAGAAATATCCACTTCACAACATGAGGTAATATATAAGTATGAAGACAATGCTTTGATCGGTGCCATGTACCATGTGTACCCACTTGGAATCGAGAGCCCCGGCCATGGAAACCGCGAAATTAGCATGAATGTGGAGGATGTCACTGCTTCACCTTTTGGGTGGCATGATACTACCGGTACTCCAGGTGCAGAATTTACCATCACGAGAGGAAATAATGTACATGCTTACGAAGATAGAGATGCCGTAGATCTGCCCGGATTCAGTCCGGATGGTGGCACCGGTCTCAACTTCGATTTTGCGATTGATTTTGGTGAGGAGCCCATTGTAAATGAATCTGCCATTATTACCAATATGTTTTATTGGAATAACCTCATGCATGATGTCTGGTACCATTATGGGTTTGATGAAGAAAGTGGAAATTTTCAAGCTAATAACTATGGAAAAGGTGGGACAGGAGATGATTATGTATTGGCAGAGGCTCAGGATGGAAGTGAAACCAACAATGCCCGGTTTAGCACTCCACCTGATGGTCTCCATCCCAGAATGCAAATGTTCTTATGGAACAGGCATTCCACCTCACCGGATCTGGATAGTGGACTGGATAATGGGGTGATTGCCCACGAATATGGTCATGGCATTTCTATGCGATTGACAGGAGGTCCTTCGTATGTTAACTGCCTGGATAACAATGAGCAAATGGGCGAAGGATGGAGTGATTGGTTTGGGTTGATGATGACCATGGATGCCAGTGATATGGGGCAGGATGGAAGGGGAATTGGCACTTATGTGCTTGGCCAATCCAGTACCGGAAATGGTATTAGAGAATATCCCTATAGTACAGACCTGGCCATCAATCCACATACCTATGATTCCATTGCTACTTCTTCGGTACCACATGGTGTCGGATCTGTTTGGTGTGCCATGCTGTGGGAAATGACCTGGATGTTGATCGATGAATACGGATTTGATCCTGATTTGTATGCTGGTACGGGAGGTAATAATATAGCTATGGATCTGGTCATGGAAGGGCTCAGATTACAGCCGTGTAGCCCGGGTTTTGTGGATGGGAGGGATGCCATACTGGCTGCGGACCAGATGCTGTATGACGGTGCTAATCAGTGTCTGATCTGGAAGGCATTTGCCAAGAGAGGCCTGGGATTTAGTGCAGACCAGGGAACTCCGTATTCGACATTTGATGGGGTGGAGGCATTTGATCTGCCCACCTGTTTGCAGGTGACCAAGACCGTGGATCGCCTGATTGCCAACCCAGGAGATACGCTTATGTACACCATTGAAGTTAAGTCGCTGATGTCCCTTGATACGGTCGTATTGGCTGATCAACTTCCGGAACACACTACCTACCTGGATGGATCGGCCAATAATGACGGAGTATTTTTTGGCAATGGAGTATCCTTTCCGCCGATGGATCTTTCGGCAGGTCAGGACACTACTTTCACGTTTAAGGTTACAGTTGATGAAGACATTAGTACTTCACCTTACACATCTCTGGATGATGCCGAAACCATAAAAAACATATGGATAGGAACCTCAATTCATGAAAGCCTGGGTAATTGGTCGGTTGAACCGGGTAATCCACACCAGGGCTCTGCTGCCTGGTTTGCACCTGATGTGAGTACGGCCAATCAATTTTACCTCACAACTGCAGCCCAGGTCATACCAGGCCATAGTTCGCTACTGAAATTCTGGCATTTATACGATACAGAGGAGACCTGGGACGGAGGTCTGGTAGAAGTATCCACTGATAATGGAGTTAGCTGGGAGGATTTGGGAGACTACTTTGTACAAAACGGGTATAACAGTACGATAGATGAGAACCCAGATTCACCGGCATTTAGTGGTAACAGCGGAGGATATGTAGAGAGTATCCTTGACTTGAGTTCCTTCTCCAATCAGTCCATCCTGATTCGTTTCAGGCTGCATTGTGATCAGTTTGTGGGTGGAACAGGATGGTGGATTGACGACATAGAGCTGACCGATCAATATGTTACTATTCCTAATACGGTATCGGTGTCGGTGGAGGATTTTCCCAGTGCTGATTTCTTTCAAGTGATCCGGCCTACTCGCATGTCGACGGTGTACTGTGATGATCTAGTCGTACTTACAGACCCCCTGGATAATGTAACACAGGAGTTTCGGGCTGACCATGAAATTCAAACGTCTTCAAGTATTTTGAATAATTCAATGATCTACCTGGTTGCGGCAGATAATCTGCGTTTAGAAAGTGGATTTCAGGTTGAAACGGGTAGTACTTTCTTTGCGGATATCGGTCTTTGTGATGACCCTCCGCTGATTGGTAGCATGACCTTTACCTCTGAGAAGAGTCAGGATCGAATTCAAGTAAGCAATGCCCGTAGCGCACAAAAAATTATTCTTGGATTGAATATGAAAAGAGATGCGCAGGTGAGGATTCAATTAATAGAGCCTGATGGTACTTCGGTCCATGATTCAGAACCGGAGTATTCCTTTTCTGCCGGGAATCATGAATTTGCTGTAGATACAAGCGGCTTGAAAGCTGGAATTTATTTGTTGCAAATATTTTTAAATGATGAGCAATTTATTACCAGGGTTTTAATTGATTAGATGAAATTATCACTATAAGTTGTTGCCAACTGAAATTTAATTCAGTCATCGTAAATCATCCTGCCTGATTGTCTATCCAGGACAATATTTTTTCGGTATAATTTACACTTCTATTCCGGTGTTAGTCTTGTGGATTAATTTTGGCCCTTAGTCAGGTGTCCACTTGGTAGTTATACGCAGGGGTGTTTGCAGTAGATTATTGCGGAACTGCGGACAAAATCGCTGGAATTTCGTTTCTTTAAAAGGATTTGCTTTGAAACCTGTAACACATGAACACACCAAGCATTTTGTTTTGGACAAGATACCAAGTTGTTCTTTGTCTCCTTCTTTTGTTAAATTTTAATAGTAATGCAGCTGATCGATATTGGGTCGGCTCAGGTAACTGGCATGACAGCAGTAATTGGTCTGCATCTGCAGGTGGTGCCGGAGGTGCATCAATTCCCGACAACCTTGATGTGGCCATTTTTGATGGTGGAGGTGACTGCAATATAGAGACCAGTATTAATGTAATGAGTATGCAAATCCGCGATGGATTTAATAATGCCATTAGTGTAATTGATAGCTCGATTGTGTTGATTAATTGTTGTGGATATACTCAGGCCAATGGTACTCTCACTGCCTCCAGTCTATCCATTATGATGGTTTATGGCAACATGGATATTTCGGATGGAGAATTTGACCACTCAGGCCTCCTTATAATTCAACCGGATCCGGATTTCGAGTCAATCCAGCAATTTATCATAAGACTGGTCCTTAATGCTCTTATTAATAGATTTCAGCCAGACATCTACATGGATTTTGAGGATTCGGTTGAGCCTTTTGAAGAAATTCCAGCAAGAGACCCGGACCCTGACGGCACTGGAAACGGGTGTTTTTCTAATGATTGGAATGCCTTTTATAAAACAGATATTTGTGTTGCTGAAAGTCGACCACTTTCGGATATAGCAGTTGAAAGATCAGACAGATATGCCAGGGCAGGTAGCTATAGTGAGAGGTTTTATATTCAACCATCACCTCTTGATGACTGGCCCCCTGGCGAGGCCACTCATCGGGTCGAGCTAGCTCCCCAGAGCAATTCTCCGTTTAATGTTCCATACGAAGGAGATATAGTCTGGTACGGTGCGAGCTATTATTTTCCTAGTGATTTCGTATTTGCACCCGATGATATCTCAAACGATATAAGGTTTATTATTTCGCAATGGCAGCATGGTTCTCCAGGTTCGCCTTCACTCTCCTTTGAAGTTCATGGCGATATGATTGCTCTCGCTCATAAGACCGGAGTTTCAACTGATGCGGAATTTCATGAACCTATACCACTGGAAACGATCAGTCGGGGCGAGTGGATGGACTTTGTGATTAAGGTAAAATGGTCTCAGACAAATGGAGTTGTAGAGATTTGGGTGAATGGTGAAAAGAAATTCGATGATCAAAGTATTCAGACCATTTATGATGACCTGGACCATGGTGGTCGCTTTAAGTTTGGGATGTATTATTGGAGATGGAAGGAAATAGAGAGTGTAGAAGATTCATTAGAGGCAGGGATTACCTACCGGGAGATCTTTATTGATGAGGTCAGACAGTATATGGGGCTGGAAGGGTACAATACGGTTGTACCTTCAAATTAGTCGAGTCAATTTGTCACTAGGAGGAGCTTGAAAGTTCCTGTGATTGACTAGTCACTACCAAAGCTTCTATGGCAATGACTATTAATCCACCATAAATAAAGCATTGGCAAAAAACAGTTTACCGTTTTCCCAAAACCCACGGAAGAGAGGATTATCTACCATATAGATAACTTTGCCTCTGCCAATATTTTCCATTCCGAACACCAGTGATTTCCCGATTTTTCCCTGGGCCACTTTGCCTGCAAATCCAGCTACGGGCATAGGGGCTTCCCCCAAATAAACGGCATTCCCTGAGTCCAGATATTCATAAGTGTCGCTGCCCAGTTTTAAGGTGAAGTAGGTGTCATCATAGCCATATGCCAATGGATGTGTCGGATCCACACTGGTTTGGAAAATTGCACCGGTAATGGATTTCGAGATGCGGTCTCGCTGGGAATCTTCATAGGCTTTCAAACTGGTTTCCGTAGTATCTTTCTTGCCTTCCATCCTGCAAATGGAAAATCCGTCCTTACCCTCCAGGGGTTTGATCGCGCTACCCATGGCTACCAGACGACCACCGGCAGAAATCCAGTCCTTGATCTTTTTCACCCTTCCTTCACTGAGAAACCTGGTATAACCGGATCCAGCGGGCAAAACCAGTACATCATATTGATCCAGTTTTATCCGGTTAAAATAATCGGCGTCAATAACGGTAAGCGGATATCCCAACTGTTGTTCAAAATAATGCCATACCTCACCAAATCGCAAGGTGGATGTCGGTTCACCACTTAATACAGCCACTTTCACATCCGGGATCATCTCCACATACCGTGAACCAAAATCTTTTCCTTTCTCTACCAACCCGGTAGAGGTACTGTAGATTTCCTTTTTGTGTTCCATGGCAGATTGTGTAACCAATTCACTAAAGTTGGTGTGTTTAGTATTATCTGCTGCAAGTATGATCAGGGAGCCGCGGTTGAAGCTTATCCCATTTTGGACAAATGGACGCCGGGCAAACCGAACCCGGATTTCCTTCGATAACAGGTCGGCTAAGAATCGTGCGTCGCTCATACTGTTCCAGTCGGTGATATATCCATATACCTCGGTATCCGGTGTGGAAATATTGTTCACTGCAGGAGGTTTAGGTTGGATGTTCAATGAGGCTGTCGTAGCTACACTTTGTAAGCCATATGCATAAGGAAGCGACCATGCCGTAATATCGTAAGTGAGTGAATCTACCAGGCTGGCGTTGGGTTCGAAAAGTACATTGATCAATGTTTGCCGGGGTTGAGCAGTACTGATCGCAATATGATTTTCGGCGATCTCAAAGCTGCTTTCTTCTCCATCCGAATAGCTGAACCCTTCCAGCGTTTGCGTATCGACAGCTCCATATTCAATTTGATGGGCCTCGAGTAGCTCTGCGAGTGCGTCCAGGTTGTCTGGGTTTCCCTGAAGTACATATCCCTTGTAGTGATAGTCCTTCGTGTCAAAAAAATCACGGAATTCCCGGTTAAGTGTTTCGTGATTCCGGGCAGACACTTCTACCGTACTCAGACCAGTTGTATGGTGGTGAGCAATCCGGTCTTTGAGTGTGAGGGTGTCTCCGATACTATTGATGACACCCAGGCCGGCGCGACCACTACCGCCCTGTTCGTAGGTCATCCCGATGGAGCCGTTGTAAATAGGGTAGGTATCTCCATAACTCGGATAGAGAAGGTCAAATACCTCTTTGGTAAAATACAGCCAGCCTTGTTCGTCAAAATACTTTGCGTGATTCCGACCGATAGAATCTTGAAAAGTTCTTTGAAAATCCGTAATCACTTCATGATAGGGTTGAGCAGCCGGTGCAAAATAATAGGGTGCGTCCACACTCTGTTCGTGGAAATCAACGTGTACATGGGGTAGCCACTTATTGTATTGTTTCAATCTCTGACGGCTCTCCTGTTGGGTCAGCCAGGCCCAGTCACGGTTGAGGTCAAACATGTAATGATTACTACGACCATTCCACCACCCTTCGTGGTGTTCCTTGCTATTGGGGTCAACCTGGTAAGGGGTGTTTTTATATTGCTTGTACCAATTTACATAGCGATCCCGGCCGTCAGGGTTCACACATGGGTCCATGATGACAACTGTTTCTTCAAGGTAGGCCTTCTTTGAGGTCAATAGTTCATAAAGTGTGAGCATGGATGCCTCCGAACTGACACTTTCATTGCCATGCACGTTGTAGCTCAACCATACAATGGCCTTGGAGGCATTTCCTTCTCCAGCTCTATTTTCTAAATGACTGTTCCTGATATTTTCCAGGGAAGCCATATTTACAGCAGAAGAAACAACAGCCAGGTAGAGCGGCCGGCCTTCATACGTACTACCATATTGAATTAACTCTACCTGATCAGATAAGCTAGTAGCCACATACTGATAATAGTCAATGATCTGGTGATGCCACGAAAACTGGGATCCCAATTCGTACCCCAGATATTCAGAAGGAGATTGTAATGCCTGGGATTGCACGTTCAATGCCAGCAGAGCCAGTATTATAGATACATAGAGCCTCATGTACAAAAATTTGCTGCAAGGTAATAATTAGCTGGTTAGCCTATTGGCCAGTTGGCCTTTGGCTGGTTATCCTCTTAGCGTGTTGGCTTTTCATTCAGAATCTAAAAAATCTGTGGAATCACCTGAATCCGTGCAAATCAGTGATTCCGACAAAATTGGCCAAGCGATTATTAATTTCTCGCAGAGGCCGCTGAGATCGTAAAGGGCGGGTTGGCTATTTAGCCAGTTGGCTGGTTAGCACATTGAATAATTATCAAGATACCATATTGTACAGACGAATTTGTTTCGGCGTGTCAATGGACGAGTTCACTAGGATAAGAATGGCTCGTGCAAAGGATGTAAGAGTCCACCAAATAAAAACCTTAAGTACGGAATTATCAGAATTGTACTCCTACCATCAGTTGCCAATTTGTCACTCGTTCATGCAAGAAAGCAGTTAAATAGCTGTCATAAGTTGCCTGTAACTTGTGATAACTTTGGGCAAACCTGAGTTCGCATATTAAAGCAGATCTATCGTTAATATGATAGTTGAACCCTCCTCCCAACACGTAGCCTGCATCCGGGTATCTGCCAAGAACTTCAACGTCAGGAATTTCTTTCTCAACTGTCCTGTATATCACCTCTCCTGCAAGTCCGTCCTTAAATTCAGGTTTCTGGTACGAAATGAAATAGTTCTCGGTCCTATAATCTATCGGATTAACTAGAGAAAATCCAATATTGAAAAATGGTCGGAATTTCTTTTCGAAGAAAAGTTCTTGACGATAGATAAGCGTTGTTGCGATAGACCGTCTGGTGGTCATTGATGGGCCTTCACTGAATACGATATGCTGATAGGCTATGTCGAGTTGGAAATATCTCGTCCAACTCCTGGAAACACTTATCGAAAAAACTGGTATCAAAGAAAAACCTGAAAGTGTGATCTCTTTGTTTGAAGGACTAAAGTAGGTCGAATTGAGAAATTTAGCAGGCGATCTTTGCACTTGAAACGGTATGAATTTGGGTATATCATCCGTAGTGTTGAAAGTGGCTCGTAGACGCGATTTGGTCAATGCCAAACCTCCAGATAGACCGAACCGCACTTTGAGCTTGCTGTCATTTAACTTTGAATCCTGGCGTCGATATACAATACATTTTTCATCAGGACAGGTTAGGGTATGAAAGTCTACACATAGTGAAATGAAATCATCGGGATCGAATGAAGACTTGTCAATTACTTGGTATAGATCAGGAGTTGACCTCATAGCGGATCGCAAGATGTTTTTGTAGGAGTTCCTTTGAACTTTCATTCTTTTCCCATCAATAGTAACAATATCAGTCTCAATGGTAAGCTGATACAACTTCCCATCACTTTCAATGAAATAGTATTCGGCATAAGAATCTGAATAATAGTAGAAGTCGACAATGCCATCCACTAAAAATTCCAGGAAAGCGTCAAAAGATCTGTCTTCAACAGTGATGTTTTTTGAGGTATACAGTTTTAATGTGTCAACCTTAAAGGAAATTAGATCGGAGGGAAGGTATTTTATTGGAGCTGCTTCGTTGCTGCTCTTAAATAGACAGTATTTTGCGGACTGCTTGGTATTGCTAATATTTATCTGACCCATGATGGTATCGTTACTTATCGTAACAATGTATCCCTGGTGAAAATCATATTGAGCATTGCCACCTAGGGGTATCAAAATAATCAGGAATACCCATAAACACCACAGTTGGGCCTTTGGGGATGTTGCCATTTCTATTTCATATTATTCTCTTGTCAAGAATAGACGATTGATGAACGATGGGACAAGTATGTGGTTTGTTAGTTGCAGAGATTGTGCCAACATGTCCCGGAACCGCACATTGGCTATTTAGATATTTAGCCTGTAGACTTTTGGCTGGTTTGCCTCTTGGTCAGTCAGCTCCTAGCTGGATAGCTTTTCATTTAGATCATAAAAACCCGTGGATGGAATTCAGTTTATATCTAAGAAACTACCGAACAACGAGAATTGCTCTAATTCTGACGATATGTAAAGTTGTGAGATAGGTGTCACGCTTCTTAAAATTGTGCGCCGACTACGAGTTGCAAATTTGTGACACGGTTTGCTAGGGATGAACTCAAATTCGTATCATATCTTGAATACATTTTATGATTAGTCTGATCAAAACGTAGTTCTGACACAAGTACAAATCTTTTAGCGGTATTGTATATAAAGCCGACTCCCAGCATGAAGCCGGCATCAGGGTAATTACTTACGATTTGAACTTCAGGAAGTTCTTTATTGACATTTCTGTAGAGAACGTTACCATTTCCATCTGATGAATCTGGCACCCTATATGAAATGTTATAGTTCTCGATTTGGTATTTTATTGGGTTGTTTAGAGTAAAGCCAATATTGAAGAAAGGCCGTAGTTTCCTTTCAAAGTACAACTCCTGTCTGTATATGAAGGCTGTTGACAGAGATTCTCTGATAGTACTTGAGTTGTTTACACTGAAGGTGTTTTTTTGATACGTTACATCCAATTGGAATGATTTAGTCCAACCTCGTGAAATGTTCAAGGAGAAGGCAGGTATAATGGTCAAGTCTGATAACGTGATTTGCCTACTTTGTTTATAGTATGAGGTCTCAAGAAATACCGTAGGGTAACTGCTCCATGGATAAGGACGATCTGCTGGTTTGTAAGATTTGCCGTTGAATGATGCACTTAAGCGTGATCTGGTCAAGGCCGGGCCTGCAGATAATCCAAAACGGATACGAATCTTACTGTCATTCAATTTGGTTTCCCGTCGTTGGTATACTACACAATCCTCATCAGGACAAGTCCAGGCATGAAAGTCTCGACACAAGTAGATGAAATCATCGGGATCGAAAGATGAATTGTCTATTTCCTGATAAATTTGGGGAGTAGATCTCATGATAGATTTCAAAATGCTTTTGTAAGTATTACTTTCAACTTTCATTATTTTCCCATCAACCGGAATAATATCAACTTCATTGGTTAACTCATGTAATATGCCATCACTTTCAATGAAGTAATGCTCGGCGTAGGAATCTGAGTAATAGTACAGATCAACAATGCCATCGACCATGTACTCAAGAAAGGCCTGAACTTGGTTGCCATGCAGTATAATATCATGTGATATATAGAGCTTTAGCGTATCAATTTTAAATGAAATGAGGTCTGACGGGTAGTACTTTACGGGTGTGGCTGTGCTGTTGCTTCTGAAAAGACAGAATTTTGCTGATTGCTTCGTATTACTAATGTTGATCTGACCGCGGATAGTATCGTTACTTGTGGTAACTATATACCCTTCGCGGAAGTCGTATTGGGCGTTTCCTATCAATGGGAGTAGAAGAACTAGTAGAATCGAGTAGAACCAGATACTGGTCTTTGTTACTGTCCGCATTATTCTGATTTCAACCTCTTTCGGGCCATTGTTAATAGTAAAGGGAGGGACAAGTATGTGGTCTGTTAGATACAGAGATTGTGCCAACATGATACGGGTTAGCCAGCTGGTTAGTCTCTTAGCGTGTTGGCTTTTCATTCAGAATCAAAGATAATCTGTGGAATCACCTAAATCCGTGCAAATCAGTGATTCCGATAAAAATTGGCCAAGCGATTTTCAATTTCACGCAGAGGCCGCTGAGTTCGCAAAGGGCGTGTTGGCTATTTAGCCAGTTGGCCAGCCAGAGGCTGGTAAACCAGTTAGCCTCTTGGCTTTTCATGCAGAATCAAAGATAATCTGTGGAATCACCTAAATCCGTGCAAATCAGTGATTCGGACAAAATTGGCCATGCGATTTTTAATTTCTCGCAGAGGCCACTGAGATCGTAAAGGGCGGGTTGGCTATTTGGCCAGTTGGCCTTTAGCTGGTTAGCTTATTAGCCAGTTAGCTATCGGCTGGTTAGCTTTTGGCTTTTCATTTGGAATCAAAGATAATCTGTGGAATCACCTAAATCCGTGCAAATCAGTGATTCCGACAAAATTGGCCAAGCGATTATTAATTTCTCGCAGAGGCCGCTGAGATCGTAAAGGCAGCACGTCACACACCACACTCACACCATCAAACCCACATCTTATTTCTTCAGATGCTCTTCAAAATAATTATACATCAAGGTGTACAGATGCCTGGTGGTATTGGTCCCTTCCGAGATGCCATGAGTCCGGTTGGGGTACGACATCATGTCAAATTGTTTGTTTAGCCGAATGAGTTCATTGACCAGCAGCTCCATATTCTGATAGTGGACATTGTCGTCGGCAGTGCCATGAATAAGTAGCAGATTACCCTCGAGGTTGCCGGCATGAAAAATAGGTGAACCGGTGATGAAATCGTCAACGTTTTCCTGGGGCAACCCCATGTATCTTTCCTGGTAGATATTGTCATAGGTCAATTGGTAGGCTACAAACGCGATCGCAACACCTGTGTGAAAGATATCCGGATATTGAAACATAAGTTGCAGGGTCGAAGATCCTCCGCCACTCCATCCCCACACACCTACGTGTTCTTCATCGATATACGGAAAGTTTATGATCTGAGTAGCTGCCTGTCCGAGATCCCTGATGTTGACCTTGCCAATATTTCGGTATATCGATTTGCGCCAGGCACTTCCTTTCAGACAGGGTGTACCCCTATTGTCGATGTCAATGACGATGTAGCCTTGTTGTGCCAGAAAAATATTCCACAACCCTATCCAGGAGTTAGTGGCCACTTGCCCCCAGGGTTCTCCATAGACATGGAAAATGACCGGGTATTTTTTAGCTGGATCAAATCCGTCAGGTTTGATCATTCTTCCGTCTATCTCAATGTTCTCTTCGGTGATTACCTGAAAGAATTCTACCGCCGGGAGATTGAGAGATGCTACCTGATCCGAATACATCTGATTGCTAATAATGGTATCAATGATCTGATGGTCCGGCAATGAAATCAGGAAAACAGTGGGAGGGTTCAATGTGCTGGAAAAGGTATGTATGGCATATTGAGCATCAGGTGATATGTCGTATTTGTTGATGCCGGCAAAGTGTTCAGGGGTTAACCTTTGCGATTGCTGTCCTTCGTCCAGGTCAGCCCGATAAAGATATCTTTGCGTGCTGTTCTCCGGTGATGCATGATAGTACAACACACCACCAGCATTTCCTGCCAGGGATGCTACATCATAGTTTCCGGGTGAAACCCGGGTGCCTGAACCAGACTCCAGGTTAATCTTGTGTACGTTCCTCCAGTCATCTTCTCTGAGCCTCAGGAAGGATTCTCTCTCATCGACCAGGGTCAATTCATTGTGTCCCCAATGGGAGGAGGTAATATCCGGATATTGCAAATCAACCCAGGTCTCTTCCTGCTCTTCGTAAATCAGACTTATTTTATCACTACTCAATGTATATTTCCAAACCTTTAGATGGTTCTGTTTCCGATTGATTTGCTGAATAAGGAGCTCATTAGTTCCTATCCACTGGATAGCGGGAACATAATTTTGTACCGTACTTCCCTCCAGTTCAATCCATTTGGTTCTGACATCTTGAATATCTACTATTCCGATTTTTGCCGATGACGGATCTTGACCGACCTTCGGATATTGTATGGGCAATACCTGAGAATAAATCGAATCGGTATTGTTTATCAGGTTGAATTGACCAATCGAAGATGCATCCACCTGCCAGAATGCTATTTGTGAGGCATCAGGGCTCCAGCGGAATCCGTCCCGGCAACCGAACTCCTCTTCGTAAGCCCAGTCAAAAGTGCCGTTGATGATGGATTTGGTGCCATCATAAGTTAGTTGCGTGATATGGCCGGAATTGAAGTCTTCCAGATAAAGGTTGAATTCCATCACGTAGGCTACAAAGCGGTTATCATTGGAGAATTTGGCAAACATTAATGAAGAAGGGGAGAACTCTTTTCCAATCTGACGCAATTCATCCGTATTCAGATCATAAACCCAGTAGTTCCCCTTGGTGTTCGATCGCCAAACCCGATAATGTTTCCTGCACGCGCGATAGCCCATTTTTTCACTGATGACTTTGACCATTCTTGAGTGAGAAAGTCGGCGACGGCCTTGGATTGAGAATAAGGCTCAACACCTCCCAAAACATCCGTTTCGACGTGGAGCCGGTCTTTAGCCGGGACATAAACTTTGTCGGTGGTGACAACAAGCCCGACCTGAATCGAAGGGGTCTCCTCTACGGCCCTGAGAAAATTCAGAGTGCCGAGAACATTTGTTTGGAAAGTAGCCTCCCTTGTTAGTTGCGACACTCCAACAAGAGGTTGGGCGGCGAAGTGAACGGCAATGAATGGGGATGTATCAGTTAGAAACTCCTTCAAGGCCGCATAGTCGAGAACTGTTCCAAACGATTGGCTCTCAAAAAAGTCGCTACATTCTTGCCCGGGAAGAGGGTGCGGCTCCAAGGATCGCGGAAG
>JAUILF010000122.1 GCA_030433135.1 Bacteroidia bacterium
TTGCCTATATCATACGCCGTAATATTCAAACCGGTGAACCGGAGTATATTTCACTTGACCTGTTTTCGGTAATGGCAGATCCCAATGCCAATGACAATCTGGTGATGCGCCCAGAAGACCAACTGATCATTCAGTCCCAGCGAGCCTTTCTGGATGATGCGACACTGACTATTGCCGGAGCGGTGCGGGATCCCGGTACTTATGAATTTGATCAATCCATGACCTTGAAGGATTTGATCACTCTGGCCAGTGGTTTAAGGATGCAGGCCGCTTCCAACCGGATCGATGTTTCCCGCCTTGTCATAGAACAGAACGAACCAACCCGCGTGGTCGTAGCTACTTTGCAGGTCGATGAAGATTACAATCCGGTTGATGAGCCTGGTTTCGAACTACAGCCGTACGACCAGGTTTTTGTGCGCACAGTTCCCGAGTTTGAATTTCAGAAGACGGTACAAATCACCGGTGAAGTGCGATATCCCGGCCCCTATGCCATTATTGCCGACAATGAGCGAATTTCCAGCATTATTGAAAGGTCCGGAGGTATTACTGACGAAGCCTTTCCCGAGGGTGCCACCCTGGTGAGGCGGCAGGACTCGATTGGGCCGGTTGTTATTGAACTGGATGAGGTCCTGAAAAATGATGACATACCTTCCAATATTATTATGAAGGATGGTGACCGGATCTTTATTCCTAAGATCAAGGATTTTGTAGCCATTAGCGGAGCAGTCAATACCACTGAACTATATCGTCAGGACTTGTTGGGTGACAATAACCGGGTAACTGTGGTGTATGACGGTAGTAAATCGGCGTCTCATTACATCAAAAAATTTGCAGGAGGGTTTGCGGATAACAGTTCTAAGAAATCCACTACGGTGGAGTACCCCAACGGTGAGATCAAAAAAGCTATGAACTTTGTGCTTTTCCGTATTTACCCCAAGGTTGAAAAGGGTGCTCTGGTCAAAGTGGGAACCAAACCGGTGAAAGCCGATGATCCACAGGATACTCAGAAAGAAGATGTAAACTGGGGTGAGGTAATGGCCAATGCGGTAGCCCAGGCTACGGCGGTCCTTACCCTGATATTACTGATTGACAGAGCCGGACGATAATGGACAAAATCATTGGTCGGATACCGGTATTGGAAGCTCTGAAGTCCGATACTACTATTGAGAAAGTCTTTATACAGGATTCTGTTAGCGGAGAGTTTGAGATAGAAATCAGAACTCTTTGTGATTCCCGCAATATTCCACTAAGCAGAGTGCCCAGGCAAAAGTTGGACAGAGAGGCCAGGGGCAATCATCAGGGAATCTTTGCCCTGGCGTCCGTGATAAGGTATGTGGAGCTGGATACTCTGTTGCAAAACAATGATGGTGAAGGGAGGAAGGCCTTGTTCCTGATGCTGGATGGCATCAAAGATGTGAGAAACTTTGGAGCTATTGCCCGGTCGGCAGAAGTATTTGGAGTTGATGCCATTATTATTCCGGCCAAAGGATCTGCAGCCATCAACGAACAGGCAATCAAGGCTTCGGCGGGAGCTCTGGTGCATCTTCCGATTTGCCGGGTATCACCCTTGCAGGACGCATTCACAGCTATGGGACGTATCGGGATCATGACCATGGGAGCCAGCAACAGTGCTGATAAAGTTGTTACTGAGATGGATTTTGATCATCCTGTTGCAATTGTACTGGGTGATGAAGAGAGGGGAATTAGCAAACATTTGCAGATCTATTTTGATGAACAATTTCGCATTCCGCAATCCGGCAAAACTGAATCGCTGAACGTTTCTGTAGCTACAGGCATTATTTTATATGAAATAATTCGTCAAAGAGGTAAATCATGAGGCATAACCTGCTCTACAATTTCGTCCTGATCTTCCTGACCAGTCTGGTCTTGCTTTCGTGCAAAACCGGTCAAAAGACGGCCGGAGTTTCTACAGAGAACGAGACCAGGTCACTATTGTGGAAAATAGAGGGCAAAGAGTCTAAATCATCCTATCTATTTGGTACCATCCACCTGATCGATGAGGATAAGTATTTCTTTACCAGTGATATGCAGGCAGCATTTGATTCGTCCGAGTTGCTGGCTTTGGAGTTTGACGTGGAGGAAGCAATGAATGTTGGAGCCCAGCTGGGACTTTTGCAAAAGGCCTTTATGCGAAATGATACGACACTGAGTGATCTGATCAGCGAGGAAGACTACAAGAAAGTCCAGGACCACTTTCAGGAGATGGGTATTCCATTGTTCTTGTTTGAAAGAGTTAAACCCATGTTTCTCACCATTTTTGCCTCTGACAACATGTTTTCCAGTGGTTCAATGGAAGATATTAAATCCTATGAGTTGGAGTTGATTGATATGTCAAAAGAGAGAAATCTGCCAGTTGAAGGATTGGAGACCATGGAATACCAGATCAGTATCTTTGACAGCATTCCTTACCGGGCTCAGGCAGATATGCTGGTTGCGAGTCTGGATGCTGCCGATAGTGGTACCGAGTCTATGGACACATTGATTCATTATTACCGTCAGCAGAATCTCCAAATGCTGGATGCACTTATCAATGCAGACCCTACCACCCAGAAGTACAAGGGTCTTCTCCTTGACAACCGCAATCGCAACTGGATTCCTGTGATTGAGGAGCTCATTCATCGTAGTCCCACTTTCATAGCTGTAGGAGCCGGCCACCTCAGTGGTGAGTTTGGGGTGATCAACCTTTTACGGAAAGAAGGATATACCGTCATACCAATAAATACGCAACCCGGTGGCTCTGATTAAGTCTGTTCGGGGAAAGACACCCACATGGGGGTCATCTTGCTTTTTGGCCGAGAATGCTACGTTGGTGGGTGATGTCATCATGGGTGACCATTGTTCGGTCTGGTTCAATGCTGTTGTTCGCGGTGACGTGAATGCCATTCGAATCGGAAACAAGGTCAATATTCAGGACGGAGCTGTAATCCATTGTACTTACGAACAGTCACAGACTGTAATTGGTGATGAGGTGTCCATTGGTCACAATGCCATTGTACACGGTTGTCGGATTGAGTCCCACGTATTGGTTGGTATGGGAGCCATTATCATGGACCATACTGTTGTCCAGTCAGAATGCCTTATCGCTGCAGGAGCAGTCGTCCTGGAAAATATGGTATGTGAAAGTGGATACATTTATGCCGGTGTCCCTGCCCGGAAAGTAAAGACCCTGTCACCGGATGTTTTTAAACAAAACATCAGCCGGATCGCCAATAATTATCTCAAGTATGCAGGTTGGTTTGATCAATCCTGACCCGTGAAGCCAATCCGGAGCCTTTCTATCTGACTCTTGTATCTACCCGGTTGAAGCCATTAACCAACCGGATCAATGGCCATTAGGTGGGGTGATGGATGCTTCGTTTTTGGCATTTCCATTAGAGGTGATTTCTTCGCTCTCAACCTCATCGGCTTCTTCATTTTTCGAACCCAGGTATCGTGGAAGATCCATACCGGCCATGTCAAAAAGATCATGTAAAGGTGGTATAGATTTGTAAAGACCGGACACAAATTTCGAAGTTGTATTCCCTTCTCCGTTCTGCTGGCCACCTTCCCATACCGTGACTTTGTCAATTTTGAGATTTTTGATAGCCTCAACCTGGGTTTTGACCAGATCTTCGAGCTTGTCGGCGATTAGCATCAGGACAGCATCCTTGGTGTTTCCATGGGTGGCTTCCACGATCTTTTCAAAACCTTCGGCTTGTTTCCGCAGCACCTCATAAAGTCCACGAGCTTCTGCTTCCTGACGAGCAAAGATGGCATCTGCATCACCCTGAGCTTCACGACGTCTCTTTTCCGCTTCTGCCTCAGCATCTATTTCTGCCTTTCGCTTGGCGATTTCTGCATTTACAATAATGTCTGCCTCACGCGATGCCTTTTCCTTGGATGCCCGGGCAAGTTCAGCTTCTTTCTCGGCATCATAGGCTTCCTGCAGTGCTTTGGCAGACTGGATTTTTTCAGCTGCAATGGCACGTTTGAGTGCTTCTGCTTCTGCTTCGCGCTTCAGTGCATCTGACTGAGCAATAATAACCTGTGCCTTGTTCTCTCCTTCTGTAGACTTTGCTCTGGCGTCAGCTTCCCCGATCTGGGCATCAGCTTCAGCTCTGGCGACCTCAACCCGCATTTCGCGGTTGGCCTTGGCCTCTCCGATAGATCCCTCACGGTTTCGCTCTGCTACCCGTACCTTGGCATCATTGATGGCATGAGCAGCCGCCTCTTTACCCAGCGCCTCAATATATCCCGACTCATCTTCGATGTCGGTAATGTTCACATTGATCAAAACAAGACCAATCTTTCGTAATTCGCTACCTACATTGCTGGCAACATTGGACAGGAATTTGTCCCGGTCTGCGTTGATTTCTTCAATATCCATAGTGGCAACCACCAACCTCAATTGACCAAAGATGATGTCCTTGGCAATATCTCTTATGGACTCCATGGACTTACCAAGTAATCTTTCCGCTGCATTGACCATGGTGCCTTCGTCATTGCTGATGGCTACTGTAAATCGCGAAGGCACATTCACCCTGATATTCTGCTTACTCAATGCATTTTTCAAATCCACATCAATGGAGATCGGAGAAAGATCAAGGTATTGATATGCCTGGATGACCGGCCATACGAAAGCAGCTCCACCAGCCAGGCATCGAGCAGAACCCTGCCCTGTCCTACCATAAATCACCAGAATCCTGTCTGATGGACAGCGACGATAGCGTGATATCAAAAATATTCCGGTAGCCAGGACCAGAAAGATTAAGCCAGCTATTAGATAGAGCGTCATAGTATTAGATTTTAGCTTGACGAGGTATTGCCCTCAAATATTTCTACAGGCTCGACAACGAGCACATTTTCTTCCACGATTTCCACGATCTTGACGGAGTGGCCATTGGGTAGTTCTTCTCCCTCGGTGACTGCATCCATTTCACGTAATGAGCTGTTGAGGGTCACGTGAATTTTCCCTTTTCCCTGTCTATGACCGGGTATGGTAAGATAGACTGTACCATCCCTGAAAAGTAGTTCCTGTAAATCTGCATTGCCCTCTTCGGCCAGCCGGTGAAAAAAATACATCAGGTAGGCAACAACCAACATGGCGACCAGACCGGACCCTATCGATGCCAACATAACCAAACTGATATTGGCTCCTCTGCCCAGCATCATGACACCTGTCCATCCAAAGAAGGCAAAGAAGGCTATAATACTCCTAACCGAAAGCAAGGTGAAAGACGGATCCAGGGAATACCCCCCGTCTGAAGCTTCAAAATCGGCATCGGTATCAAAGTCTAATCCGAAGACACTGAGTCCAAACTGAATGAGGAAAAATGTACTGAATATGATGGCTATCCCCCAGAAGATCTGCTCTGTTGAGGAGAATGCATTCCACCATTCCGTAATTGTCAATTCAACCACTTCCCAAACCTTTACGGTGCGTTTTTACTAAAGTTAAGATATCTGAGACAAAATAGCTGTTTTCGTTCGACCAAGGTCTGAGTTTAATCGCCCAAAAGGTCTGAGTTTGATTCTGCCATCCCGCTGAAGCGGTATTTAAGATATGGCAACTATCAACTGTCTTCTGTCGAATTGCTAAGTAGGTACGATGATCATAGGCTGTAGCATCACCCTGAGATTATCACCAGCTTCCTGGGCCAAAAAAGGGTTTTTACTACCTTTGCCTCGCATTGAACTAGCAACTCACCTGACTCATATGACCGACGTAAAACTATTCTCCGGAACCTCATCTCTTTATCTCGCAGAGAAGATAGCAGATTTTTATGGTGCTGAGCTTGGAAAGTTAAAACTTCAGCGCTTTAGCGATGGTGAAATGCAACCTGTCATTAATGAATCTGTCAGGGGGGCCTATGTCTTTTTTATTCAGTCTACTTTCTCTCCGCCTGCCAACCTGATGGAATTGCTCCTGATGATAGATGCTGCTAAACGAGCATCAGCCGGCTACATCACTGCTGTGATGCCGTATTTTGGATACGCAAGACAGGACCGTAAGGACAAACCCCGTGTACCCATTTCTGCAAGGCTCATGGCCAATCTGTTGGAGGCGGCAGGTGCTGACCGTGTAATGACGATGGATTTTCACGCTGATCAGATTCAGGGATTTTTCGATATCCCTGTGGATCATTTATTGTCTGATGCGATTTATACGGCTCATCTGAAAAAGCAAAACCTGGATAATGTCATTTTTGCCTCACCGGATGTGGGTGGAGTTAAAAGAGCCAGGCAATATTCGGTACACTTCAACAAGCACCTGGTCATATGTGACAAGCACCGGGTGCAGGCCAATGAAGTGGCCGGTATTAATGTAATCGGTAATGTCGAAGGGGGTGATGTGATCCTGGTTGATGACCTGGTGGATACAGCAGGGACACTTTGCAAAGCAGCCGATGCCCTGATCGAAAAAGGTGCCAGGACTGTCAAGGCACTATGTACTCACGCTGTCCTGTCCGGATCAGCTTATGAGAATATCGAATCCAGTGCCCTCACTGAGTTGATTGTGACCGATACTATTCCATTGCGCAAGCAGTCGCCCAAGATCAAAGTGCTTTCCTGTGCCAAGCTCTTCGCCAGAGCGATTCGAAATACCCATGAACACAAATCGATTGCTGCCTTATTTCTTGGCAAATAGGTCAATTTGATTATCTTTGCGTCCATTTTGTAATTCAGCTCAAGATAAATAGCATATGCAGACGGTAAAGATCAAAGGTGAGCAACGGACTGATATTGGTAAGCGTGCGGCCAAATCAATAAGAAGGGCAGGATTTATACCCTGCGAACTCTATGGTAGCGATGAGAATGTTCATTTCTCAGTTACACCCGCTTCGGTGAAGAGTATCGTATACACTCCTGATTTTAAGTTGGCTGAGATTGAAGTAGATGGTAAGGTGTATAAGTCGATCATGAAATCGATCCAGTTTCATCCTGTATCTGACGAGATCCTGCATATGGATTTCCTCAAGCTGGAAGAAGGCCGCAAACTGAAGGTAATGGTTCCTATCAAGTTTGAAGGTGTATCTCCTGGTGTGAAAAATGGGGGGACCCTGACTCAGAAATTGCACAGAGTTGAGATTAAGACTACTCCTGACAAATTAATTGATACCATCGTGATGGATATATCCGAGTTGACATTGGGTAATTCATTGCGGGTAAGAGATATTGCTGTACCTGATGCAGTTGAAATTCTGCACAATGGATCTACACCGGTCGCAACTGTTGCGATACCACGTGCATTGAAGAGTACCGCTACCGTCGATGAGGAAGGTGAACTAGAAGAACTCGAAGAGGGAGAAGAGGCTTCGGCAGAAGAGAGTACAGAAGAAACATCGGAATAATTACCGGGAAAAAGTATTAGCAAGTAAGAAAGAGATGTACATTAGTGCATCTCTTTTTTTGTCTATGGCAAAATCACCCTTGCATTTTAGTCTTGTCCAGTACGATATCCACTGGGAACAACCTGCCAGGAACCTGCTCAAGCTGGAACAAATGTTTGACGACAACGGTCTGGAGAATTGTGATATCCTGTTCCTGCCCGAAATGTTTACCACCGGTTTTACCATGAATGCCCAGGCCATGGCTGAAGATATGTCCGGCAATACCCTGTCTTGGCTGCAGGATCAATGCAGGGAATATCGTACCGACATGGTAGGTAGTCTCATTGTCAAGGAAGACGACAAATATTTTAACCGTCTGATATGGATGGGCAGAGATGGTCTGAAAGCCACCTATGATAAACATCATCTATTTACAATGGCCGGTGAAGACAAGGCCTTTCACCCCGGGTCGGCTACTACCACGGTCAATGTGAAAGGATGGAATTTTCGTCCCTTTATTTGTTATGATCTTCGCTTTCCGGTCTGGAATCGGATTAGTAACGAGATTGATGTATTGGTTTTTATAGCCAACTGGCCAGAGAGGCGCGTTTATCACTGGAAGCAATTGCTGATTGCGAGGGCCATTGAGAATCAAGCTTATGTCATTGGGCTCAACAGAGTTGGCTGGGATGGTGAGCAACATTATTACTCCGGTGCTTCTGCGGTTATAGATGCAATGGGCAAGCCACAATTGTCGTTAGGTAGTTCGGAAGGAATTCAGAATGGTACGTTAGATGGTGTTTCTCATGAAATTACCCGTCGGGATCTACCGTTTCTGAATGATGCCGATTCTTTTACCGTCAATGTTTAGACTTACACATGAAACATGGTCTGGTATTATTGGCCTGCCTGATGGTGGTAGGATGTAGCGCATTACGCCCCGTGGAAAGAAATGCCAGGGTGCATAAACCATCGAAGAGTTCGGATGACCTTCGCTCCAGCCTGGTGCACGAAGCCGAACGCTATCTCGGTACACCATATCGGTATGGCGGGACCACATCAAGAGGATTTGATTGTTCTGGATTGGTTTATAATGTGTATGGAAACAGGGGTATTCCGATGCCCAGGAGTACATCTGAACTTTCAGCCTGGGGCTCACGAAAATCCCTGGCAAAAGCTGAAGCCGGAGACCTTGCTTTTTTCAAAGTGAAGGGAAAAACGAACCATGTAGCCATTGTTACCAGAGCTGGCCCGAGAGAACTTTGGGTTATTCACAGTACCACTTCTCGTGGAGTCATTGAGGAAAATGTCCTGGAATCAGGTTATTGGTCAAAGCGCTTCGATGAGGTGAGGGACGGCCTCTAAGTATGATAGCCAAAGTACTCTGACACAAAGTTCTTATATTGCCGCACTTTGTAGACTAACGAGGCAATTACCTATGATAAACCTGATATTGTTTGGCCCTCCCGGATCCGGAAAGGGTACTCAGGCAACAAAATTGGCAGACCATTTCGGATTTCTGCATATCTCTACCGGGGATTTGTTCCGAAGTGAAATTGGCAATAACACATCTCTTGGGCAGGAGGCCCAATCTTATATTTCCAGGGGAGAATTGGTACCGGACTCGGTGACCATCGGGATGTTGAAAAAGAAGTTGGAGGAGGAAAACAATGACAAAGGGATCATCTTCGATGGGTTTCCCCGCAATGTATTGCAGGCAGAGGCACTGGATGAATTATTATCAGAATCAGGCCATGAAATTTCGGCCCTGATTGCTCTGGATGTTGATGATGAAGAAATTGTGAATCGTATTCTGGAGAGATCCAAAACATCAGGAAGGCCGGATGATGCCGATGAATCCATCATACGTAACCGGATCGAGGTTTACAAACAGGAAACCGAGCCAGTCTTTAACTACTATGATGAAAGTAATAGATCACATAAGGTCCAGGGGGTGGGCGAAATACCTGTCATTTTTGAACGGCTCCGCTCGCTGATTGATTCACTTTGATCCCGATCTGACAGCGGGGCACAAATCCATGCGCCCTGATGCGATTAAAGATTTGGGGAATCATTCGGTACTAGAAAGTTCTATTGCATAGTCCGGGTTAATTCAGGTCAGGGCACTTAGAAGGAGCATAGCCATCCTGCTTTTTTCACAAACAAGCAGGATGTGACCTGATAAGTAACGAAGACATGGCTGAAAAGAAACCGAATCAAACTATGATGATTTTTTTGTCACAGTACTAGTGTCCATGGCAGAAGGCAATTTCATAGACTACATCAAAATTCACTGTCGCTCCGGCCATGGTGGTGCCGGGTCTGTGCACTTTCATAGGGACAGAACTACTGCCAAGGGCGGTCCGGATGGTGGCGACGGTGGCAGGGGAGGACATATTATCCTGGAAGGTGATCGTAATATGTGGACATTGTTGCCATTGCGTTACAAAAAGCACGTGATAGCCGGCAATGGAGAACCCGGGGGCAGCAGTCATAGCACGGGTGCTGATGGTTTGGATGTAGTGCTCAAGGTACCTCTGGGAACCATAGCCCGTGACCTTGACTCGGGTGTTATGGATTGCGAAATCACCGAGCATGGGGAAAGGGTAGTACTCCTCAAGGGTGGTGCAGGTGGACAGGGCAACGCTCATTTTAAGTCATCCACAAGACAGGCACCCAGGTATGCTCAACCGGGTATACCGGGGACTCATGCCTGGAAGATCCTTGAACTTAAGGTGTTGGCTGATGTTGGTCTGGTGGGTTTTCCCAATGCAGGTAAATCAACGTTGTTATCGGTAATCTCTGCCGCCAAGCCCCGGATAGGTGCATATCCATTTACAACCCTGACACCAAATCTGGGATTGGTTTCCTATCGGGATGACCGGTCTTTTGTCATGGCTGATATCCCCGGAATTATCGAAGGAGCTCACAAAGGCAAGGGGTTGGGTCTTCGGTTTCTGAGACACATCGAGCGCAATGCCGTTCTCCTTTTTATGATCCCGTGTGATAGTCAGGACCTGAAGGCTGAGTACAATACCCTTGATCAGGAATTGGGGGAGTACAATCCCGAATTATTGGACAAGCCGCGGGTAATAGCTATTACCAAATGCGATCTGCTGGACAAAGAATTGCAACAATTGATAGCAAATGAGTTGCCCGATTCGTGGAATGTGGTGTTTATCAGTGCCGTAAGTCAATATGGATTGACTGAACTGAAAGACAAGTTGTGGCAGGTGATAAATGACGATGATTAGTACTGACTGGCACGTACAAGACTTTGTTAAAGACTAGCTCTTACCAGCCTTTCTTACCTCCTGAAAAGCAGACCTCAAATGAACCCAGGTATCCTCTGTGCGTTCGTTGATCGGCTCTATAAATCCATACAGCCTGGACTCATCTCTTGTCTTGTTTCCAATCAAAGACGAATTTTCCAGAAAGTTGGTAATGACACTTATACTCAAAAGCATAATTGAAGCCAGTAACAGACCTCCTGCAGTTCTGGGCAACCAGCCGGATTCCTCCTTTGATGGTGCTATCCAAAGGATCCTTAAAACCGTTTTGAAGAGAAGAAAACAGATAAGAAATGTTATAAACAGAATCACAATAGGTACATATTCAGCGATGGGATTCATTGAAGATTCTAGAAATGAAAGGACATAGGGAGATGAAAGCAGAGAAACTACGGCAGCCAATACCAGAGCCAGGAAGAAAGCAAATGTTCTGATAATTCCTTTCTGAAAGCCTCCGACGAAGGCAAGTAACATCAGGGTAACGCAAAGGATGTCATACTTCATAGTTATAGCTGGCGTTTTATTTGCAACAGTACGAACTGAGTCAAATTTACATTAAATATATTTATAATGTATTTTATATTGATTTAGTGTGGATAAAGAAATAAATTGTCGAAATGAAGCAATTTGTTGTACATTTAACCCTGTCTCAATCCGGGTGTAGGAGCATGATCAGAATACTTGTAGCCACCTTTCTTTTTTCGGGGATTTGTTCTGTCAATGCACAGCAACTGAATGAATCGGTGCCTCCACTCAGGGAATTGGATCTTCCCAAAGTTTTCCTCATTGGAGAATATGAAGACCAGTACGGTCTACTATATGAAGTTTATCATGATCTGCTGCTGTCGGTCTGTCACGATGATATGAACCTTGCATTTGATAAGTGGATGCACATGTTGGCGGACATGGAAGCTTATGCCAATGACATTGACTTTAATCTCAATGGTGTCAAGGTCTGGTTGAAAGTGTTCTGGGATGAAGACGGATCAATCAGGTACTTGTCTTATTATCTCAAACCCAACTCTCTCAACATCAATACATCTGAACTTTCTGCGTTCTTTACCAGTTTTATCAACAGATATCAGATGCCCATTGAGACCAATCTGAAGTATACGCATAATGGAAGTGCTCAGTTTCCAACCTCTCTTACTCCCATGGAAACCAGGAGAAACTGATAGCAATTCTGTTTGAGACCGGGTGGTGAAACCAGACCGGTCCTGACTCATATTATGGGTATTCACTATATTTCGACTTTAAACTTTGTTCAATGAGCAAGTCTACATACACAGAAGACAACATCAGGTCACTTGATTGGAAAGAACACATCCGGTTGCGACCGGGTATGTATATTGGTAAGTTGGGTGACGGTACCCAGCCCGACGACGGGATATATGTGCTTCTCAAGGAAATCATTGACAACTCTATCGACGAGTATGTAATGGGTCACGGAAATGTTATTGACATCTCCATTGAAGATGGGGCGGTCACTGTGCGGGATTTTGGCCGGGGGATTCCTTTAGGTAAAGTGGTAGCCTGTGTATCAAAGATGAATACGGGTGGTAAATATGATAACCGTGCTTTTCAGAAATCTGTAGGACTTAATGGGGTAGGTACCAAAGCTGTTAATGCCCTGTCATCTGCTTTCACGGTTACGGCTTATCGTGAGGGCAAAAGTAAGTCAGCCAGTTTTGAGCAGGGGAACCTACTTGATGAAAGCAGGATTGTCAAGGTAAAGGATCAATCCGATGGTACCGAAATTGTCTTCCGACCAGATGCTACCATTTTCAAAAATTTTCGTTTCAAGTCAGAATTGGTAGAACGACAACTTTGGAATTACGCCTATCTGAACACCGGACTTAAACTTAAATTTAATGGCAAAACTATCCTCTCAAGAAGGGGCCTTCATGACCTGCTGGAGAACAAGACACAAAATGAAGTTGTAAGATATCCCATAGTCCACCTCAAGGGTGATGATATAGAAGTTGCACTGACACACGGTAACCATTATGGGGAGCAATACCATTCTTTTGTCAACGGACAATATACAACGCAGGGTGGTACGCATTTGACGGCTTTCAGGGATGGTGTGGTAAAGGCGGTTAGAGATTTTTACAACAAAAATTATGACGCCAAGGATATCAGGGCTTCTATCATAGCAGCCATTAGTGTGAGGGTGGAAGATCCGGTTTTTGAGTCCCAGACCAAGACCAAACTTGGGTCCGTAAACATGGGACCTGATCGTCCAACCATAGCAACTTATGTAAGCAACTTTATCCGGAAAGATCTCAATGATTACCTGCACAAACACTCCGAGGTTGCAGATAAGCTCAAGAGCAGGATCCAGCAATCCGAAAGAGAGAGAAAGGAGATTGCCGGTATCAAGAAACTCGCTAACGAGAGAGCCAAAAAGGCCAGTGTTCACAACAAAAAATTGCGTGATTGCCGCATTCACCTATCCACCAAGCGTGCCGATCCTGAAGCTCGAGAGGCTTCTACGATATTTATTACCGAAGGTGATTCGGCGAGTGGGTCCATTACCAAAGCTCGTAATGTGCAGCACCAGGCTGTGTTTAGTTTGCGGGGGAAACCGCTGAACTGCTTTGGTATGACCAAGAAAATCGTATATCAGAACGAGGAATTGAATTTGTTGCAGCATGCTCTCAATATTGAGGACGGAATCGAAGGTTTGCGGTATAATCAGGTGGTTATTTCGACAGATGCGGATGTAGATGGTATGCATATTAGGTTGTTGCTGTTAACTTTCTTTCTACAGTTTTTCCCCGATCTGGTGCGTGAAGGACACCTCTATATCCTTGAAACACCTCTATTCCGAGTTAGGGACAAGCAGCAAACTTTTTACTGCTATGATGAAGAGGAAAAATCCAAAGCTATTGAGAGTCTGAGAGGCAAACCGGAGATCACCCGCTTCAAAGGTTTGGGAGAGATCTCACCTGATGAATTCGGAGATTTTATTGGTGAGGATATCCGGCTGGAGAGAGTACAACTACTTGAAGACACCAATGTTGAGGACGTGCTGTCATACTATATGGGGAAAAATACACCTCAAAGACAGGAGTTTATCATTGAGAACCTCAAAGTTGAGATTGACGAGGTTTCTGAAGAGGCCGGTGCTGAAACTGAAGTAGAAACCGCATTGGCCTAGGAAGCCGTTGAAAAACCCATCTTGCTCTGATGAATAGTAATAAATGATATCCTTTGGGTTTTTCCAGCCGTTCTCCTTGCGTCTGACTTCGTTGATCCTCAGCCTGAGGCTGACAAGTCTCCCAGAGGGAGATAAATCAGCCAGAGGCTGACAGGTCTCCCAGAGGGAGATAAATCAGTCAGATACAAACCCGGTATCTTTCCTCGTCTCGCCTAGTACTTTGACAGAATATAGATTTGGAATGCATTCGGGAATATTTTTAGTCAGGTCAAGGCACTTAGAAGGAGCATAGTCAGCACTATGTAGCCTGAGAAGTAACGAAGACCTGGCTGAAAAGAAACCGAATGAAACCAAAGTGTATATTTTGTCAGAGTACTCATCAGGCACAACGATCTACGGCTGCAGCATCAACCTGAGTTTATCAACACCTTCCTAGTACCAATATTGCATATGAATGCCCTGCTGAGGGGCAGGCTTTCTAGCCATTTTCCAACGGAGGAAGACGCAATACCTGTCCGGGATAGATCTTGTTGGGGTCAGACAACATCGGTTTGTTTGCCTCAAAAATGACCGGGTACTTCATGGCATCTCCATAATGAGCCTTGGCAATTTTTGACAGTGAATCCCCACTTTTTACCTCGTAGAAGGTGGCTTCGGGGGCTGGCGTAACGACAGAAATACGATCATCTACGGTGGCTACTCCGGCAACATTTCCCAGTGCCAGAATGATTTTTTCCTTGTCAGACTGCGATTCGGTTTGACCGTATACCTTCACGATATCATCCTTGACATCAATGTCCAGGTTCTCGATCTTAATTCCCAGCCCGGAAACGACTCCGTTCAGGGCCTCAATCCGTTGCTTCTCCAGTGCCTTAGCCTCGGCTGCTGCATCGGCAGCTTTTTCCTCACTGGATTTAAATAGGTTTGCACCTGCATTTTTAAAAAATGAAAATAGTCCCATTGGTCTTTCTTTTTTGTGGTTATGAAATGGATGGTCAAAATAAGTATTTCTCCACAGTCCTGCATAGAATCAATCATTACGTATAAATTTACTTTTTCACCGGTTCAACATGCAGGGAGCTTTGTTGATGTGCCTGTAACCTGACTCCGGTACAGCCCTTAGATTGGTGATGAAATGTAATATATAAGCTCCTCAAAAGCTTCTCATTAGCGTACATTATGTACCTTGTACCGGTTTTAATAAAAGGAGCGATATCACTGACAATGAATCGCTATGTTTCCATGTGAAAAACCTTATATTTGCCGAAATTTTGAAAACGGTCTAATAATCATACCGAAAAATGCAAGGAAAAGGAATCGTTAAGTTTTTCCTGGTGGTGATGGGAATTGTATGCCTGGTGCAGTACTTACTTATCCTTCCTACCAGAAAAGTGGAGAAGGCTGCCGAAGCGCGTGCAGACAAGGTAGCAATGCAAATCTCAGACCCCGACAGGGCTGATGCAGAAGCGAAGCTGGCCAGGATTCAGTATCTGGATTCGATGTCATCTGAAGATATTTTTAGTATTCCTCTTTTGAAGAGTTACACTTATGAGGAATTGAAAAGGCAACAGTTGGCTTTTGGCCTTGACCTGAAGGGTGGCATGAGTGTAGTTATGCAGGTCGATCTGCGAGACTATCTGGAAATTATGTCTAACCACAGCAATGATCCTACATTTTTGCAGGCTCTGGACAATGCTGATGAGGCTCTCAGGTCAGAACAGTCGGACTATGTGACCCTGTTCGCTCGTGAATTTCAGGAACTGAGTGAGGGCAAGAACCTGGCTTCAATATTTTCGCGAAACCAGGCACTGAGGGATGAAATCAACTTTGAGACCTCTGATGCTCAGGTGATATCACTTTTACGAACCAGGGCCAATGAAACGGTAGATCTGACCTTTAAGAGATTGAAAGACCGTATTGATAAACTCGGCGTGGTTCAACCCAATATTACCCTGGATGCGAGTAGAGACCTTATTCTGGTTGAACTGCCGGGTATTGATAATCCCGAGCGAGCCAGGTCATTTTTGCAAAGCACCGCGAAACTTGAATTTTGGAATGTTTATCGTGTGAGTGACCCCGGGTTACTGGATGCTTTTGTAGAAGCAGACAGACGACTGAAACTCATGCAATCAGGTGATACTACAGCTATTGACAGTATCCCGGAACAAGAGATGCAGGTGGACACCATCTGGACCGCTTCACTGGATAGTTTGGGTAACCCAACGGGTGATTCAACTTACGAAGTAGTTGAGACTCCGGTGCAAAATGATCCTTTTAGCG
>JAUILF010000531.1 GCA_030433135.1 Bacteroidia bacterium
GCTCGAAGTGAGTGAACCGCGAAAGCGGGTGAGTTGGCCATAGTTAACCATTATGGTGAGAATCAAAAAGTGCTTATGTGCCCGTATTTGCAGCCTAATTGGCTCGTAATAGAAGGACCTAATGCATAGTCCGGGTTTAACTATCAAGCTTACATAACCTCCGGATCATGAGCCTATCAAAATCGATGATGCTATTTCTCATTGTTATCTGCCTTTGTGCATATGGATATGAAGTTAATCTAGAGGAAAGTAAAACCCCGGAACTTTATCTGGAGCCCATCTATAAGGTAAATGGTGGGGATGCCACTGCAGATAAACCCCAATCAAAATCATGGGCTAACAAATATGGTCAATGGGTGATTTTTGCAAGTGATGAAGGTCCCAGGCTGCTAAAAAAAGACGCTTATGGATGGACTGCTCAAAGCCACATCAATCAAATTTGGCAGTCTCTGCCCGGCCGGGCCGATGTAACGAGTAAAGGCAATGATGTGCAGTTAGTCCTGGTGGAGAAATGCAGATTGAATGTAGCTAAATTAAAATACTCAACGAGAGCTTCGCAATACAAGCATCAATGGGCCGTGGACCTTCCGATTCCAGAGAACTGTAAATCCATAGAGACTGCTACTATTATAGAAGACGCAAGAAACCAGTTCTGGGTATGCGCAGACATGAATAATAGTGTCATGGTATGGTATTCTACCAATGGTAAAAAATGGTCAGAACCGATTACTCTGGCTGACGATATCAATGACGATGATATATCATTAATAGTCAGTCTGAAAAATCACATTTCCGTCATCTGGTCCAACCAAAACAATGAATCCATCATGGAACGGATCCACCATCATGGAGATGCACCTACTCTATGGTCGGCACCCAAAATAATTCAGCAGGGTGGCAAAAATGCAGATGACCACCTTAATGCTACTGTGTTTGAAAACGGAGAAATGGCCCTGGTCACCAAAAACAGTGTCGACAAGGTCAATCAACCTCAATTTGTATTACGATTCAGAGATACTCATGGGGCCTGGACCAACATACCCTACGAAAACCTCACTGTCCAAGAAAGTCCCAGTCGACCCATTATCAATCATGTTAAATCGGGAAGAATTTTTGAAATGCATTCCGTCAGAAATCGCGAATCCGGGCGGTATCACATTTCGGTAAACGAAATTATTCGAAAGGAAAATACCTGGGAATTCAACGAACTCATTCAATTAAAAACCAAAATAAATGGAAAAAATGGTGATGTAACATCGAGCAAAGCCAGCTTCCTGCCTCATGAACCTAAACTGATCTTTTTCTCCGATGATTTGGGAAATGTCTATTCGTATGATTTGGATGAATTACCGGGGACCTCTTTGTCAAATCCATCAAGGTAAAAATTTAGCGCACCTCTATTAACCATTAACCCTCACCTGGTAAAATAATCTGCTTGCGCACGGATTGTTTTGTTATTAAACTCAAAGACGAACCACCTTTTTCTCCTTTGAAGACTGATACACTGCCTCAATCAAACTGACTGCACGCAGCCCCTCTTCGCCATTCACCTCAGGCTCTTCATTATTAGCTATGCTTTCTAATATACCTTGAATCTGCTTCCGATGCAGGTGATAGGAAATAGCCATCGGATCCGAAGAACCGCTACCTCCTGAAACCGGTACCTGCATGGGTTTATTTTCCACACCCTGGATGTTCCAGGCAATGATGTTGCCAGCTTCGAGAATCACGCTACCCTTCTCACCGAATATCTCCAGCCTTTCGGGATATCCCGGCCACATGGAGGTGCTGGCTTCGATGGTCCCCATCGCTCCATTGGCAAAGGACAACATCGCCAGTGCCACATCCTCTCCTTCAATGTCGTGGGTCATCGTTTTTACTTTGGCATACACTTCTGTCGGATCTCCCATAATGGCCAGAAGCAGATCAACTGTGTGAATGCCCTGGTTGATCAGTGCAGCCCCGCCGTCACCTTCCTTGGTACCACGCCAGTTGCTGCCCGCATAATAATCGTCATCCCGAAACCACTTGATGTAGGCATTACCTACCAGTAACTTCCCGAGCATACCAGCTTCAACCACACCCTTCAGTTTCTGAAAATCATTGCTATACCGGTTTTGGAAAACACAAGCCAGTTTTACACCGTTCTCCCGGCAGGCATCAATCATCTGCTGAGCCCTTTGAGTGGTGACTTCCAGAGGCTTCTCGCAAATGACATGCTTCCCGGCCTTTGCGGCCAATAGTGTCGGGGGCAAGTGATTGCCACTTTCGGTACAAACACAAACCACATCAATATCAGCATCCTCAAGCATCGTTTCTACATCGTGATATGCTTCTACCCCAAAAGATTCCCTGGCCTTATCTGCCCGCTGAGGTGTCGAACTGCATACCCCCACCAGCGTGGCATTTTCAATATCTGCGATACTTTTGGCAAAATGATGCGAAATGGAACCGGTCCCTACAATAGCTATCCTGAAATGCATACTCAATCTTTATTTTTCGTGAAAATAAGACAGGAGATGCAAGAAAGAAAATTAAGAGGATAACACCGGCAAAATTAAGATGCTACAGGTTAGACTCCTTTGGAGCCAGGAGTCTATAAAAAGGCCAGAGGGCCGACACCTTTTTAGCAACAAAGGGGATAAGGTAACACGCGCTGCAGGTGCGACAGTTTATCGGCCTAGAACATCGAAATGAATAGGGCTATTAGAATATACAATGTAGGGCTTCCTGACTTCGTGAACCAATCCTGTATTGGTGGCATTGTGTCACCCATCTGGGAAGGTGTTGAAAAACCCATGTCGCGCTGACAAATTTATTAATCTTGATCGGTTTTTGATTTTCCAGCCGTTCTCCTTGCGCCTGACTTCGTTGATCCTCAGTTAGATACAAACCCGGTATCTTTCCTCGTCTCGCCTCGTCAGGCACAATGATTTACGGCT
>JAUILF010000123.1 GCA_030433135.1 Bacteroidia bacterium
GAAGGAATAACGCAGTCAGGCATGGTGAGAATGACTTTCAATTACCAGCGCGAGATGGGTATCTCAGTACCCTCCTCAAGGCCACTGGGAGTTGACGTCCTTCTCCTTTTTATTCATCATACTTGTGAAGATACCATTGAGATGTGCAAGACTTGCCGGCTTACGTAACTCAGTGTTTTTACTGATATCTCAATAAAGGTTTTTATATATCGAACAATCTCATATCGGTGAAAATGTGCATGATTATGTTCTATTCGAATTATAAAATACTCGTTTTGAGTGATTTACTCAATACTGTCAACTGTTCCTTATTATTTCTTGAAGGTCCCGAAACTTGAGTTAACCATACTTGGTGGGTAAACACAATTCCAGCTTTCAAAATTTAAACATAGGCTGGCCTGGAAGCTAGGATTGTCGATCCCCAAATATTTTCATAGGTTCTTTTAATTTGAAAAGGTAAGAATGACTTTCATTTACCAGCGCTAGATGGGTATCTCAGTACCCTTCTCAAGGCCACTGATTGACGTTTTTTTTCATATACAATTGCCAACTTAGTGTCAATGAGTTCCTGTAGGGAATGTCATCATCATGCATCTCGGCAACTCGATTTTCTGCATGATACCTTTTTGGGTTCTGGCTCGTCCAGGTTATGGTAATGAAGAATATTTGGTACTTATGTATGTTTTTAGTAGAGCTGGGAATTACCGGCTCATAAAAAGTTACAACTATGAATGATCTGACTTTCTACCCGGATAAGTTGATTTTACTCACTTTGATCTACATGCTCGCCGGCTGTACACATTCTCCTGAAGGTAGCCACGACCAGCATGAAGTAGCCCACGAATCAATCCTGGCATCGGTTTGGGCTGCCCACGGAGGACTGAAAGCCTGGCAGAACTATCGTACACTGTCTTTTGATATGACGGCTGTGAATACAGAAGGAGAACAAAGTGTACAATCTATCACTACCGATTTGCAAGACAGACGAGAACGAATAGAGGGTGATGGATATGTAGTGGGATATGATGGTCAGGAATACTGGAAAGAAATTAATGACACCTCCAGAGCCGATATGGATGTCAAATTTCAGATCAACCTGCAATTTTACTTCTTTGCCGTTCCTTTTGTATTAGCTGATCCGGGAGTAAATCTGGAAAAACTGGAGGACCGTGAATTGAATGGCAAGACGTATCAGGTAGTACGGGTCACTTTCGATGATGGAACCGGAGTGGCACCCGAAGATCAATATGTGCTTTATGTGGATCCTGAAACAAACCGGATGGAAGTTCTTCTCTATAGTGTCACCTATTTTGATTCTTCACGGGCCAGTAACTATTCTGCCAACCATTACGCAGACTGGCAGGAAGTCGGTGGTTTACTGGTTCCTCAAAAATTGGTAAGGTATCATTGGAACCCGGATGGAATGACTTTTGGATCCACACGTGGTGAAAAGTTGTTTGATCACGTTGAGTTTTCCCAATCCGAAGCCTCCCTTGATGTCTATTCCCAGTGATTTAGCTTCTTTGTTGTAAGAAATAGTAGCCAGGGCTTGTCTACTTCTTATCTTTATCGTAATATTGCAATGAACGAATTATGGGACTAACCAAATCAGAAATATTCAGTGAGAAGCAAAACCGGATTGCCGGTATGGCCAAGGTGCTGGGACATCCGGCTCGGGTGGCTATTCTGCAGCACCTTATCAAGGTCCAGGAATGTATCTGTGGTGACCTGGTAGGAGAGATCGGTTTGTCGCAACCGACGATTTCGCAGCATCTGCGTGAGATGAAAAACATTGGACTACTGAAAGGGAATATTGACGGAAACAGTGTTTGCTACTGTATCGATGAAAACACGTATCAGGAAATGAGGAGTGCTTTTGAGGAATTACTGGGGCACTCAGTTGGAGGAGCATGTTGTTGATGATTTGATTTTTTTTGAACCGCATTATCGTAATATTGCAATAAATAAATTGATATGAATTTAAGTGAATTGAAAGAATGTCTCCAGGTAGAGAAGGAACTCTTGTTTAGGTTGCCGGACGGCCATACAGTACCGGCTCATTTTCATCTGACAGAGATCGGTCGAATTCAGCGGGATTTTATCGATTGTGGTGGACGAAGAAGTAGTGAAACCATGATCAGCCTGCAGCTATGGAATGACCAGGATGTGGATCACAGGCTGGGTTCGGGCAAGCTATTGAAAATCATCGAACAATCTGAGAAAGTGCTGGATCTTGAAAACTTACCTGTGGAAGTAGAGTACCAGGGTGAGACAATCGGCAGATATGATCTTGAACACGATGGACAGGACTTTCAACTGGTACCCAAGCAGACGGATTGCAGGGCTAAAGAAATCTGTGGCATCGACATTAAAAAGCCCCTGGTAAGGGCCCGAGAAACGGCAGAAACCTCCTGTTGTGGACCCTCCTCAAGTTGTTGCTGATGAACCCAGTCTTTACCGATATTGATGCAGTAAATTACCCTCAGGTAGTTCGTATCTACGAACAGGGTATTGCTACGGGAGTAGCCACCTTTGAAACATCGGCACCTACCTGGAACGAGTGGGATAAGGCCCATCTACCCTTTGGCAGAATATCCTACTGGGAAGGTGATGAGATGCTGGGATGGGCTTCATTGACCGCTGTCTCCAACCGATGTATTTACCAGGGAGTCGCAGAAGTCAGTGTATATGTTGACCCGGACAGCAAGGGAAAGGGAGTAGGTACAGCCCTTCTGCAAAAACTTATACAGATCAGCGAAGAGCATGGTATATGGACATTGCAGGCATCCATATTCAGAGAAAATGAAATCAGTATTGCCCTGCATAAAAAGTGTGGTTTTAGAGTGATGGGATACCGGGAAAGGATTGGCAAGCTACACGGTAAATGGTACGATAATATTTTATTGGAAAGAAGAAGTAACACTATTGGTTAACTCTAAGACTTTAAGCAGAAATGAAAAAATTTGGTTATTTAATTTTTACACTCTTTATACAATCAGTGGCAATGAATGCACAGACAATTAACCCTCATTTGAAACAAAACATCAAAGAATTAATCAGGGAGGATGAAGAAATTTTTCCTGGTCGTAAACAGGAATTGCAGGCTCTGGCACAAGAGATTCATAATTTGATCATGGATAAAAACAAGGCGGAGGTAACTTTCGTGTGCACGCACAACTCACGACGAAGCCAATTAGCCGAATTGTGGCTCAGGGCTGCCTGCAAGTATTATGATGTTGAAAACGTGCAAGCATTTTCGGGTGGAACAGAAGCAACGGCTTTCAATGAGAGAATGGTCGATGCCGCAGTACGCTTTGGTTTTACCATTCTGAAGGAAAAATCTGCTCAAAATCCCCGATATATTGCCCGGTTGAGTGACAGTGACCCCGATGAAGCGATTATGTTTTCCAAAAAGTATGATGATCCATTTAATCCGGAAAAAGATTTTATCGCTGTAATGGTCTGTAGTCAGGCTGACCGGGACTGCCCATTTGTACCCGGAGCCTTTTCACGTGTTTCGTTACCTTATGAAGATCCGAAGGCCTTTGATGACACAGTTGACGAGACTATGGCTTATGACAATAAGGTGAGAGAAATCGGTCGTGAAATACTGTTTATGGTGGGAGAGATGTCCAGGTTGACGCCTTGAAACCTCGTATTTACTTATTCCAATTTGGTTTATTGTAGGCGATCAATAGAGTCGTTTTTTTCACAGAGAACACCCATCATAAAGTGCTGAAAATTAGTTGGATATATATCTATATTAGCTGATACGTCAGGTTCAAAGGCTAAATAAAGTGATACGATCATACAATGATCTGAACAATCAGCCCGTTTCTGCTGTAATAGAACTTGAAACAAGCCTCGCACCTATAAGTTATACAAATACCTTTCTAACATGCAGCTGTAATCTGCGGATAGAATAAAGCCTCATTTATTAATTGTATAACTAAAGTATCAAATTATGAAAGATCAAATTGATCGGAAGCATGACTCCGATGGTGTGTCAGCTTTTCAAAAACTTGCCTGGATCCTTGGATCCCTGTTGGCCGTAGCTTTCTTTACGGCTTTGTATTTCGGAATCAAGTCGAATCGCTTACTAAATGAGAAATCTGAGCTCCATACCAATCTGACGGATTTGGACGAGCAGAAATCAATTTTGGAGAGTGACCTGACTGTGCTGGATAGCAATTATCAAGTACAGATATCGACAAACGATACGCTGAAAACTACGCTGGAAGAACGTGTAGCCGAAGTGAAAGAATTGAAAGCCCGCATCTGGACCGCAAAACAGAAGTTGAATGAAAGTGAGGAGGAAAATAAAGCCATTAATGATCGTCTAGCCCAATTGGAAGAGTTGAAAGTTCAACTGGAGGAGGATATTGTCGCCCTGGAAGGCACCAATATGGACCTCAAGAATGTCAATGATGAACTCTCATCTGAATTGAAGGTTTCGAAGGAGGAAGCAATTGCCCTCAATCGTGAGATTGAAGTGATGACGGAGAAAAATGAGCAGTTAATTGATCGCCTCTATACATTGGCACCTGCCGGCTTTATTGCTGACAATTTTGCTGTGACTGCTGCCAAGCGCAATGACAAGATTACCGCTAAAGCCAGGAAAGCTGAAACCATCAATGTGTCGTTTGATATCAATGATGTACCCGGAGAGTATCAGGAGGACGAGCAACTGTACCTGGTGCTGACCAAATTTGATGGAAATCCGGTCGAGGAAGTAGTGGGTCGTGAAATCGAGTTGACCACCAAGTCACCGATGGCCTTCAATGCTGTTGATATCCAGGAAACTACCTTGCGTGAAAGACAGAATATCGAAATGTCATTTGACACCAACCGCGATCTCGAATCAGGAATGTATAACCTGATGGTATATGCTGATCATGGCTTTCTTGGAGCCACTACATTTTCACTCAGGTAAAACCTGATTAAGACTAGAAAGTAATATCAAAAAAGCCTGTCCGGTATCGGACGGGCTTTTTTTGAGTTGTATTTCCTGTACAAAGGTCGGCCTGTTGCTTAATGCACGTATTGTTGATGGTTTACTATTTATAGGGATCTACGCCATATTTACTGGGTATACACTTTTGAGTCCGCCATATTACCGTAGTGGACATTACCAGGAACACTTGTCTACTTCGCTTCCAGCGGGGCTACTGACGTACTGACGCCCGATGGGGTCAGTATCGGGTGGTCAGCATCGCCGGAAAACTTCTGGCAGCAGGTACTTTATGTTACTTTTTCCTAAAAAGGTATGTGTTTTAGCGGTAAAAATGAATAACCATAATTGAGGGTGACCTTACAGGCCACCATTTCAGTCATCCTGCAAATGGGGCGTTGCCCCATGCTTGTAGGTCCAGACCTTTCAGGCCTGATCTGAAATACACCTTTGATAATCTTCCATCAAATGGAACGTGGATAGTATTGCTAATGATCCCGTCAGTCCAGAACTAGTCATAAGAAACTAACTGACCAAACAGGTGGCCTTTACATCATTTTAATGGCTAAGCCTGAAGGGCTTAGTTCTAATAAGCCAAAGCGCAGCTTTGGGATGAATGCACCTCCATCTTGAGCCCTGTTGGGCGCGTTCCCTTTCTCGAATATGGCTATGAACGGTCACCAGGCAAAGCAACCTCGCTCTCAAAAAGTCAAATCACAAACAAGAAGATAGAAGCAAAATAAAATTCTGCCAAAAATTGGTGGAATTTGATTTATGATGTCCTAATTACTCACCAAATACCAGGGTGCCAAAGTACGATGGCTGATGAAAATCAGGTCTTGGCAAATCTATCAATGACCAGGTCAGCCAATGCGGGTGACTGCTGTCGTCAGCACATTTATAAAAATTACCCTTCCAGACAGTACCTGGTGTTGGGATATCCACTTCGTGGTAATTTTCTAATATCTCAAAGGGAATGCGGTATTCTACGGTCCACTCCACGGGTTCCTTTATTTCGGGAAATACTTCCTTCGGCATACTGTGTGCCACCTGAATCTCGTCAATGTCGTCTTTGGTGACATCCCTGCTGTTTTTTCCCCTTGCTAACTGATGGTGAAGCAGCATGGTTCCGCCACAATTCATCTCAAGGTTGAAGTATCCCTGATCCGAATTGGCTGAAGGACTAAAGAAAAATTCTACACAGCTGTCTTTATAGACAGCATCCTGGTTTTTTGTTCTGGTGGCCCTGACATATTGATCATGCACTTTAAAGATTACATAGATAGCCTTATCATCATAGGCCATCTTTGCCAGTACTTTCGGAAAGTGTTCTGGCTTATCCCCCATGTGATAAGTAAGTTCGATAGCTGTGACATCCTGCCATACTTTTTTATCCCAATCAGCATCAACAACTGGCGCTTCGGTCACTTTGGTGACCATGTAGGATTCGGAAGAAGGAGGTACCGTAGACATGTCAAAAAACAGATTGATCAGTATCAGAATATTCCAAACTAACATCTTGATAGGGTATTAGTAAGATATAGCTCCAAAGTACACCTTTTAGATGAAGAAAGCTTCTTATTGCATCAGGATCTTATACGTCGCATATTTGTTGCCTTTTGATAATCGAAGCAGGTAAAAACCGGAAGGTAAATTTCCTGTCAGTGGGTCTGAATCAACGATTCCACTTCTTAAAGCCTGCCCCATTTGATTGTAGAGCTCAAAGGTGACATACTGGTCGTGTCCCGGAGGTATGATTATTTTTAGCTCACCCAGGTCATGTATTTGATTTGGGTAAACCTGACTTTCGAGCTGGTACCGGTTGTCAAGTGATGTAGTCATCTGTTCCGTTTCGAGGGCAACTACAGTTGCGTTGTTATAGCTGTTTCCGGTTACATTGAAATACAATCCCGTACCCTCCACTACCAGGTGGGTGCTTCTGAGATCACTTCCAGGTACAGACGGCACATATACACCACCTTCTCCAAAGCTGGTATTACGCCCTCCATGCAAATCATAACTTGCCAGAAAAGGAGTTCCCCCGGCAGTTCCCAGAATGACTATTGCCTCCTCACCACTGAGCTGAACCGATTGAAATCCGGTGTGGGATTGGTCCATGATGGTTTCTTCGAGGACGATGCCGTTATTGCCAAATGTGGAGTCAATGATTCCGTCTGGTGTAAGTTTGAAAACTGTGGCAATATCATCGCCCGAACCTGTCTGGATACCGCAGGCTACCAGTGACCCATCATCTAGCACCAGGAGGTCATATGAGGTTCCCACTCTTTGGGGGAGGGTCTCAACCAGGCAGATTCCACCGATTCCAAAGTCCGGATCAAACTGCCCGTCTGCCGTAAACCTGGCCACCATGAAATCCCTGTTTAACACCCCGGTGATATAGAAACTGCCATCGTTGCCGGCAATGATATTGGCAGTCTTGCTCTCACCCCAATCAACCTGGAAGTCCAGGCCAAAACTTTGATCCAATTCACCAGAAGGTGTCAAGCGGGTGAGAGAAGTGAGAAAAATGGGATCTGCCGGGGCTTGTTTGTTTCCAGCCACCAATATGGTACCATCATCAAGTGCCACTACAGCTTTGGCCTGCATATAGGCAAAATAGTGGATCCCTTCCGTGGCGTAATTGGGATCAAGATTCCCAAATTGATCCATTTTAGCCAGAAATCCATCAAATCTTCCCGCCGCACCGGAATTGGTTGACAGAGCAAAGTGATGGGTCTGATTGGAAGTCAGATCTTTTATTTCTTCATTGCCAAACCTGTCATAATAGGAAACACCGCTTTGTCCAAACTGTGGATCCATGTTTCCCTGTTTATCGGTTTTTATCAGGGCAAAGCGACCCAGATCATCTTGTGCCCCGATGAGTAGCGATGTGCCGGTTTGGTCAAGACCGGATGACCAGGTCTTGCCACCGGTATTGTACTCAAACATGCCATTATTGGCAAAATTGGGATTTGGAAACTGAGCGAAAGCCAATAGATGGATTGAGCACAGCAGTATTGGTAGTAGAAATCTACTCATATTGTTTTAGGATTTAGTAAATGGAAAAAAATGAAAGGGATATCGGGACCACCCACCTTCCAGCTCATGCAATTCCGGCTGAGGTCAGTCAAGGTCAAGTCTTCAAAGACCTTGCCACGCTGTTCATTTTTTGGAGCTTGATTCAGGGTTTTTTGCTATTGTGCTGGTCAATAGATAACTTGTGTGCATTGCCAATAAGGACACGACAGTATGTCCTGAGGTAGTAATTTTGAACCGGCAAGTCACCACCAAAACATGCAAAAACCTGAAGTAACTAAAGTCATAGAACTTTTCGGGAAGGAGCTTGATGATCCTGCTCTCAGTCTTTGGATGAAGGAAAAAGTGGAGATGCAGCACGATAGCAGATCTTTCTTCATCCAGTTTGGATTGTTTGGAAGAAAAATCCCACGTTTATCCATTGACCATGATGCGACTCATGAGCTGGGGTTGAAAGGTGCCTGGTCACTGGACCAGTTAGGCAGGTTGGCCTTAATCATGAATCTGCCTGTAGACAAAAATGTGGCATTTATCTCTACACTGCTGCCTTCTTCTGATATGCGGGAGCAGGTTATTATTTACAAATCATTTTTCTATCTGGCCAACGCTGCTGATTTTACCATGCTGGCTATTGATGGTCTGAGGACCAATATGATAGATGTCTTTGATGCCATTGCGCTGGACAATCCATATCCTGAGAAGTTTTTCGGCGAAGACCCCTGGAATCAGATGGTGTTGAAGTCCATTTTCATGGAACGACCATTATATAGGATCAGGGGTCTGGATGATCGTAAGAATGAAAGGCTTGCTCATATTCTGCATGATTTCGCCCATGAGCGATGGTCGGCGAAACGCAAGGTGACACCTGAACTTTGGCGACTTGTCTCTGGTTATGTAAACGAAGATATATTTGCAGACCTGTTAAAGGTCATTGAAACTGATGATCCTCTGGCAGCCGAAGCGGCCAGGAAGGCCATGAGAGACAGTACCTTTTCTGCGGCCAGGGAATGGGTTGAAGACCACGATCAGGGGGAAACACTCAGTACCTGGGAGGAAATTGGAAGAAAAATACAAATAGAAACATGAAGTATATAGATCCTCACATACATATGACGTCCCGGACGACAGATGATTATGAAGCCATGTTTGCTGCGGGAGTTGTGGCTATTATCGAACCCGCATTCTGGTTGGGTCAACCCAGAACCGAGGTGGGATCTTTCAAGGATTACTTTAGTAGCCTGGTGGGTTGGGAGCAATTCAGAGCTTCGCAATTCGGTATCAAGCATTACAGTACCATTGGATTAAACTCCAAGGAGGCTAACAATGTGCCGCTCGCTGAGAAAGTGATGGAATTGTTGCCTATGTATGCTTTAAAGGAAAACGTGGTTGCTATCGGGGAGATTGGATATGATGATCAGACTGAGGCAGAAGACAAGTACTTCAGGATGCAGGTAGAGTTGGCTAAGGAACTTGAATTGCCCATTATGATTCATACTCCGCATCGGGATAAGAAAAACGGGACTTTGCGTAGCATGGATGTTCTGGAAGAACATGGAGTAGATCCTGCCTTGGTCGTGATAGATCACAATAATGAAGAGACGGTCAAAGCAGTGCTTGATCGTGGATTCTGGGCAGCTTTTACGATTTACCCCAATACCAAGATGGGTAGTGAGCGGATGGTTGATTTGGTCAAACAATATGGTCCTGAACGCATCATTATCGATAGTGCTGCCGATTGGGGTGTCTCAGATCCATTGGCAGTGCCCAAAACAGCGGCGTTAATGAAGGAGCGTGAAATTCCTGAAGAGCATATTCATCAGACTTGCTATCAAAATGCGCTTGCCGCCTATGGACAGAGTGGGGTTATGAAGGAATCTGACTGGATAGACGGTATTGAGTATGATCAATCAGTGTTATACGGGGGGAATAGTGTACTCCGGGGAGGGCAAACCCCAAAAAAGAGTTCGTCCAACATAGTTGAGAATTAGGGAATGAAAATATTTCCATACCTGGTACTTGCCAGGCCAGCCAATGTGGTTACCGCTGTCGCAGATGTAATTGCCGGAATAGCTATTGTAGGTGTTTTCAATGATGCCGCGTGGATTGATTCCATCGGGGATATGATGTTACTGGTCTTGTCAACGATGGGACTTTATGCAGGTGGGGTGGTGCTCAATGATTTCTTTGATGCTGATCTGGATGCGGTGGAGCGACCGGAAAGGCCGATTCCCAGTGGAAAAGTGAGTAAGCAATCGGCTTTGGTCTTTGGGCTAGTACTTACTATTACTGGTATTGTCTGTGCTCTTCTAAGTAGCACACTTAGTGGCATGGTAGCCCTTGGGATTGGACTTTTGGCCATATTATATGACTACAAAGGCAAACATCACCCATTCTGGGGGCCTCTTAATATGGGATTATGCAGGGGGCTAAACCTTTTACTGGGCATGACTGTAGTATCTATGGTATTTGAAACAAATTTGTGGATGATGTCCGTATTACCCGTAGTGTTTGTAGCGGCGATTACCCTGACAAGCAGGGGAGAAGTGGAAGGCAATAATCGGGTAGCTGTCTCTTTTGCACTTTTTCTCGATATGTTTGTAGCCATTACCTTGGTTGTACTGGGTTTATTGGAGGTACTCGATTTGTGGACACTGGCACCTTTTTTGGCATTATGGTTAGGGATGAACCTGAGGGCAAAATGGCGGGCCATATCGGACAACAGACCGGAAAACATTAAGAATGCTGTAAAAACGGGTGTGGTCTCCCTAATTCCTTTAAATGCGGCCTATGCGGCAGCTTTTGGTAACTGGATTATCGGTGGAATTGTTCTGATCATGTTACCTTTGGCATCCTTGCTGGCAAAGAAATTTGCTGTTACTTAAGAAAAAAATGACTCAAAAACAGAAATTCAGTATTTCATATAGCTATGATGTGCATTTTACCAGGGCCTTATTTGATCCCGGTAATGCACTGTTGGCATCTGAACTGCAAAAAATGACTACCGAAACTGCCGTACGCATGGTGGTGGTGGTGGATAAGGGTGTGGCAGAGCATCATGAGGACCTCTCAGATCAGATTATCAACTACTGTAATGACCACAATCACCTGGATTTGCTAGCTCAACCGCTTGTGGTAAAGGGTGGGGAGGAGTGTAAGAACGGTCTGGGTGAATTTATGAAAGTGCTGACATTGATCAATGAAGCCGGGGTTGATCGTCATGCGTTCTTACTGGCGATTGGTGGTGGAGCGGTGCTTGATATGGCCGGGTTTGCTGCTGCGGTTGGACATAGAGGTATAAGGCATATCCGGATACCAACGACCGTTTTGTCTCAGAATGATTCTGGTGTAGGGGTCAAGAACGGTATTAATTTCTTTGGTAAGAAGAACTTCCTGGGAACATTCGCCCCTCCGGCAGGGGTTTTTAATGACTTTGATTTTCTGGCAACACTGGAGGACAGAGATTGGCGATCGGGATGTACAGAAGCAGTGAAAGTAGCATTGATTAAAGATGCTGGTTTTTTTGAATGGCTTGAGGAGCATGCGGTTAGCTTGAAAAACAGGGATCTGTCTAAGATGGAAAAGTTAATCACGGAGTGTGCAAGGCTTCATCTGGATCATATAAGTGGCAGCGATGATCCATTTGAAATGGGCTCTTCCCGACCCCTTGATTTTGGTCACTGGGCTGCCCATAAGCTGGAACAGTTGTCGGAATTTGAGCTGAAACATGGAGAAGCTGTGGCAGTAGGGCTGGCCCTTGATGTTACCTATGCAAGGATTGCCGGCTACATCGATGTTGAAACTTGTGACCGGATCATCCATTCGCTGGTCATGCTGGGTCTGGAAGTTTTTCATCCTTTATTGCTCACCACATCTGGTAACGGAATAAACCCTGATCTACTTCTTGGTCTCAACGAATTCCGAGAACATTTAGGTGGACAATTGACCATTCCCATGATTTCGAGTGTCGGTGAGAAGTTTGACATTCATGATCTGAATCCCGATTGGATTGAGCAGGCAGCATTAACTTTAGGAAAAAAGAAGGAGCTGTATGCGTATTAAACATCATGAGGCACATCTCACGTATTGTAGTAATATTCATCCCGGTGAGTCATGGAGTGAAGTTTATTCTAACCTGCGACAGTATGTGACAAAGGTCAGGGATGCCTTTGACACTAAACCCTTTGGAGTGGGGTTAAGGCTCTCCAATCAGGCATCTCTTGAGTTACTACAGGAGCATCAATTGGAGGAGTTTAAGGAATGGTTGACGCAGGAGAACCTTTATGTTTTTACTGTTAACGGCTTTCCCTATGGAGCCTTTCACGACGAAGTGGTCAAGGATCAGGTACATACACCTGACTGGACCACCACAGATCGACTCGACTATACTAAGCGGCTATTCACTATTCTGGCGGCTCTGTTGCCTGAAGGTCAACACGGGGGCGTGTCAACATCCCCGATTTCCTACCGTTACTGGCATGAAGATCTGGAGTCGGTCAAAGAGGAAGCATGTGAACACCTGGTGGATCTGATTATTTTCCTCCATGACTTTAAGGTCAAGAAGGGAAAACTCTTACATCTTGACATGGAGCCCGAACCGGATGGTGTCCTGGAAACATCGCGTGAATTTGTAGATTTCTTCAGACAATTTATCTGTCTCTACGGTGTGCCCAAGATCTGCCGTGTGATTGGATGCACCCTTGATGAGGCTAACGAGATTGTCAGGAATCATTTTCGCATTTGCTATGATGTCTGTCATTTTGCCGTCGGGTTTGAGAAGAGTAAGGATGCTGTTCAGGAGCTCCTGGATGAGGGTATTAAGATCGGAAGAATTCAGATCAGTGCAGCCATGAGTACCGGTTTTCAGAAAGAGGAAAAAGAGCGAAAGCAGTCGGTAAAGGAATTGAAGAAGTTTGATGAGCCGGTGTATTTGCATCAGGCCGTAGCAAAGGCAAAGGATGGCGAACTGGTGCGCTATGGAGATTTGGAACCCGCAGTTGAAGAGTGGGGCAGTTTTGGTGCCGGGGAATTGAGAACACATTTTCATGTGCCTGTTTTTACACAGGATTATGGTACGCTGACATCAACCCAGTCTGACATTAAAGATGTCCTGGCTCTCTGGAAGGAGCAAAATTTTACGGATCATCTCGAAGTTGAAACCTATACCTGGAAGGTATTACCCGATGATATGCAGTTGGATATAGTGACTTCTATCGTCCGTGAACTAAAGTGGGTTATTGATACTTTAGGAGGCCGCTGAAAAACTCATCTCGCGCTGATGAAGGATATAAACACAAATATGATGATAGATTTCCAGCCGTTCTCATTGCACCTGACTTCGTTGATCCCCAGCCAGAGGCTGATAAATCAGTCAGATACAACCCGGTATCTTTCCTCGTCTCGTCTGGTCAGGCACAACGATCTACGGCTACAGCATCAACCTGAGTTTCTCAATAGCCTCCTGGATTCATGAACAAAGTGGTTGTGATCAATGCGGTTGGTCTCTCCCAAAGGGTGCTCGAATGTGATCCCCCTTTCCTATCCAAATGGATGGATGACAAGTCCCTGGCAACGATCAAGCCGGTGTTGCCCGCGGTAACCTGCTCTGTTCAAACTACCTACCTGACTGGAAAGTATCCAGAAGAACACGGTATTGTAGCTAATGGATGGTTTTTCCGCGATGAATGTGAGGTCAGGTTATGGCGCCAGTCAAATCACCTGGTTCAAAGCCCGAGCATATGGGATCATGCCAGAAAGCTCAATGCAGATTTTACTTGTGCTAATATGTTTTGGTGGTACAATATGTATTCATCTGTCGATTATGGAGTGACTCCCAGGCCTCAGTACCGGGCAAATGGGCTCAAGATCCCGGATTGCTATTCCAAACCTGCCGAGCTGCGGCATACATTACAGGAGCGGTTGGGTACTTTTCCCCTGTTTGATTTCTGGGGCCCGAAGACGTCGATCAAGTCGAGCCAATGGATAGCCGATGCTTCAAAAATGGTCTTTGATACATATCAACCCGATCTAACACTCGTCTACCTGCCACACCTGGACTATTGTCTGCAAAAATTTGGTCATGACTATGATAAGGTGCATGGCGATATTTTGGAGTTGGACCTTTTGTTATCAGGTCTCGTCACATATTATGAATCACAGGGTGTCAAAGTGCTGATATTATCTGAATATGGCATCACCGATGTGAATCACCCCGTCCATATCAATCGCGTGTTGCGGCAAATGGGACTTATTGCTGTTCGCGAAGAAAATGGGCTGGAGTTATTAGATGCAGGAATGAGTAAGGCATTTGCCGTGGCGGACCACCAGATAGCCCATGTTTACTGTCAAAATGAGGAAATCCGGAACCAGGTCAGGGGTCAATTGGAAAAAACAGAAGGAATTGCAAGGGTCCTGGAGGGAAAGGAGATTACCAGTAACCACCTCGACCATCCACGATCCGGCGATCTTGTAGTAGAGGCACAGCCATCTTCATGGTTTACCTACTACTACTGGCTAGACGATGAGAAAGCCCCTGATTTTGCCCGGATGGTAGACATCCATCGAAAACCTGGTTATGATCCGGTGGAGATGTTTCTGGATCCTGAAAAGCGTTTCATTATACCCAGGGTTGCCATCAAGCTCCTGGGTAAAAAACTGGGGTTTCGTACCGTTATGGATTTGATTCCACTGGACGCAACGTTGGTGAAGGGTTCTCATGGTCAGACCAATTTATCCGACCGTGACAAAGCAGTGTTTATCGGGGGCAGTACGGATGGCGCTGAGATCGAAGCTTCCGCTGTTCATGACCTGTTACTCAGGGAACTTGGTCTCATCTAGTACACTTTGTTTCAATTATTGTCAGTCGGGTATGCCTGAAGGGCTTAGTTCTATCAACCCAAAGTGTAGCTTTGTGAGCAGGTACTGTAACCGCGAGTTTTTTTCCTGAGTCTCTGAATAAGAAATGCCGGGCTATTACCCGGCCTCTCGAACTTTGATGTAAGAAACTTTATTATGGGGTTTTATAGCTTCAAAAAACGTTGAGTTCCTTTGTCACGCGTTCGTACAACATACATACCTTCGGTCAGATTACCCACCTGGATGTTGTCTGTGTCTTGAAAGTCAAGCACTTTTCTTCCCTGAATATCCCATATCTCCCCGGATAGGTTTTGATCAAAATGGACCATATCCTGTACCACCGGATTTGGATATAGTTTGAAATGGCTTTGGTGAACCAACTCACTGACGGAAGTAATTTCACCTCCTACCTGAACAATACCCATTGATCCACTGACTTCGTACCCGACGATAATCAGGTTTTCGCCATTGGGACTGTCAGCTGCCGGAATAAATTTGATGATTTCGGGAGAAACGTCTCCGATAATATCCTCTTCGTCGACCATTCGATTGCTGTAATAATCCACCAGCATGGGATTTCGAGGATCGGTGATATCATATAGCAGGATGGCACTTTGTCTTTCCAGCCCCACAAAGGCGTAAGTAAACTCGCCAATCGTGCCTATTTCCACCGCCTCGGGCTCTCCTCCCTTGTCATCAGAACGACCATCCATTTCCCCTTCATCCTCATTAAACAATTCGGGTTCTTCACTGGCGATGGTCTGAGCAAACTCATCAGCACTGTCAAATACAAGGTTGCCAAATTGGTCAAAGATCGAGAATGACCGTGCGCCGTAGGAATAGATCTGTTCGTGCATTCCATCACCATCATAATCACCCTGGGCTGTTGTGGTCTTCAATCGACCCAGTACCAGGTCATCCTGTAAGCTGTCAGGGTTGTTGAAGTAATCGGGATTGAGTGCGAGGTCATTAACTCTGACTTCTTCGGAATATCCATCATAGTCTCTTGAATCTCCTTCGTTGACGGTAACGATGTAGTTGATGCCATCTACTTCGTAAGAAGCAATACCATCAGGCATAAACATACCCAGGGTCGGTTGAGGTCCGATTTTGATTTCCATATATTCATTTGTAGCATCGAAACCGTAGTCGCCTGCAAAGGAG
>JAUILF010000532.1 GCA_030433135.1 Bacteroidia bacterium
TATAGATGATGCACTAGAGGCCGATCGCGTGTTTGCTATGCTTATGGGTGAGGAGGTTCCTCCAAGAAGGGCATTTATCGAAAAAAACGCCAAGTACGCAAAAGTCGATGTGTGATGAGATAGACATTTATCGGGTCTGCCGACCTTTCCATACATAACGGGAATCCAGCAGGCTGGATAATCCAACCACGGTGACGGCAAGCGGGTTGATCAGGAAGGCAGTCATCCAGTGGCGGGCACTCACATGATAGTCAACAAACAACTGACCGGCCCTGATCAGCTGAAAATCAGCCCGGGACTTCACTACCAGATGTATCAACATCACCACCAACATAGGAAGCCCCCAGACCAGGATCAGTAACAGATGTAAAAAGATGAAAAGAGCATTGACAAAAACCAATGCGCCCGTGATCCGGGTGGGTGTATGAAGAAACTGCATCCCCTTTGCAGCCCAGCGCTTGCGTTGATAAAAAAATGCATGCCATGTTCTTTCCGGTAGTGTAAAAACCAAAGCCTTTCTGGATTTCAGGTATAACACGCTTTCCGGGTTACGCATGAACTGACTCTGCACAAAAAACACATCATCACCCGAAGCCAACGACCAGTCCGCTCTGTGATTAAAATTTTCTGAGTAGATCGCTTTTTTAAATGCCATATTGGCACCATTGGCACTGACCAGCCAGCCGGTATCCAGTCCGGCAAATGTGCATACCATTAATCCGGCAAGATCCAGCATCTGATAGGTTTCCAACATTGACCCACCCTCATTCATAGCCAGTGGCCCCAGCACCATAGGCACTTTTTTGGTAAGGGCAAAGGAAATCATTTCGTTGACCCATGTTGACGGTACCACGCAATCAGCATCCGTAACCAGTATCCAATCAGACTCAATGTGAGAAACTCCAAATGCAATAGCCTCTTTTTTGTAGATACCCTCCTCCGGCATATAATCAGACAGTGCCAATATTCTGATTTGTGCACTGGCTAATGAATGAGCTTTGGGCACCGTTTTGTCCACCGAGTGATTGTCAACCAATAATAATGTGAATTTCTCCGCAGGATAGTCCTGGGCCAGGATCGACCGCAGGCAAGCCTCAATATGCTCCTCCTCATTTCGAGCTACTACCAGCACAGTGACTGAAGGCAATTTGCTGACCGGATGGGTATCAAAGTCAGGTGTTGACTTCCAAATCCCGGTAAACTTGTCTATAAGGATCAGGTAGGAAAGTAGAACGCATGCAGTTAATATCAGATAGCCTGTCACCTCTTGCCGAGTCGACTACTTGAATAACTTTTCATAATCATCGGTATCATCCTTGTCAACATGCTGTCGGATGTGACGGTCATCCAGCTCCAGGGTGTCCTCCTCGACTATTTCATAGTCTGTATATCTGCCAAGCTTTTCCTCCTCATACTGTTGTTGCATTTGCTTGCTCTTTCGGTAAAACAAAGCTTTGGCAAAAAGAAAAAATACAACCACAGGAAAACCAATAACGGTGAAAATAACTGCCAGAATCCCTAGTGGAAGCCTTTCCTTGATCAGGTTCCATATCCATTTACCATAGTTTAAAACTATCCTGTAATTAATAACAAGCGTTATTATCAGAAGTACCGGTGCCACCCAACTCAAAATGGTAAAGATGCCCCTGGCTATAAAAAACATGGCAATAAAAAACGCAATCAGAAACAGCACGGTAGCTACCGAATTCTGACTGCCATACTCAAAAAACCTTCGTTGGTCCCTCATACAGATAATCTCGTTTCTCCCTTAAATATAATGGATTGAGTGGCAATAAGTTGAAGCGTAAGGGTGGTAATTCTCCCTGCTTGTCCTCGTCAACGGGTCAAAATCGCACATAAACATTAAACTCAAATCAGGTTGCCGAAGCCTCAATGAACTGCATATCGTGCAGTCTGCGATAATGCCCATTTTCGATATCCAATAGTTCTTCATGCGAACCATATTCGACCAGGGCACCTTTGCTCAGTACTCCGATTTGATCGGCGTGACGGATGGTTGACAGTCTGTGCGCAATAATGATCGATGTACGTTTGTCAATCAGTTTTTCGATAGCGTACTGAATCAGTGACTCCGTTTCTGTATCCACTGCAGATGTGGCTTCATCAAGAATAAGTATATCGGGATCAAAAACCATAGCCCTGATAAAGGATATGATTTGTCTTTGTCCCATCGACAAATTGGAACCTCTTTCATTGACCACAAAATCATAACCATCAGGCATGGCAGATATGAAATCATGGGCACCTATCATCCTGGCAGCTTCGATGACTTTATCCCTGCCAATTCGCTCATCACGAAGTGTAATATTTTCAAGTAAACTGCCGGAGAACAGAAAGACGTCCTGTAACACAATGGAAATTCTACTTCGTAGTGTTGGCAAATCATAGTCCTTTATATCCCGATCATCAATCCTGATTTCTCCCTTCTGAATCTCGTAAAAACGATTGAGGATGTTGATCACAGTAGACTTACCTGAACCAGTACTACCCACGAGTGCCAAAGTTTCACCGGGTTTGATACGAAGGTTGATATCGTGTAAAACGTAATTAATACCGTCGTACGCAAAGGACACGTCTTCAAAATCTATCTTACCCTTCAACCTTTCGGGACTATAATTGCCCTTGTCTTCAATCTGTTGATCACTATCCAGCACCTTAAACACTCGATCAGCAGCCACCATACCCATTTGTAACGTATTAAACCTGTCGGCAATAAAACGAAGGGGACGAAAGAGCATCGAGAGATATATGGGAAAGGCTACCAGGGCACCAAATGAAATCTCCTCGCTTATCACCCCTCTTGCTCCCCACCACACCATCAGGCCAAGTGATAATGCAGCAATAATATCAACCACAGGAAAAAAGACCGCATAGTATAGTATCGAGTCCAGGTTGGCCTGGGTAT
>JAUILF010000533.1 GCA_030433135.1 Bacteroidia bacterium
CTTCTACAACTTTAGAAATATCCCCGATGGGCGATTCCTCATGGCACCCATAAGCAAATGCGAGAAGTGCTCCAAGACACAATAATGTGCTAAGTTTCATAACAAAAGGATTTAATGTAATTCTATAAATATAACACATTAAATCCAAATCAATACTCCCCATCTCTCTTAAATTGGCTTCAGCTTACCCCCCGGGTCTTTTAAAAGGCTATCGGCACCACAACGAAGGTTTTATCCCACCCGACAAACATCTTCGCTCCTTCCTCCCCGAATGGCTCAAAGCTAATAGAGAAATATTCTAGGGATCGCTCCAATTGTTCTACAGGTACTGTGACTCTCAATACGTCGCTAGCTTGACTATAGCTATAGGCTCCCCAATAATCGAGTGCCTTATTAAAAATGATTATCCACTCGGCCTCACCAGGTATCGCAAACAGACTATAAGTACCGGCCTTCAGCTTCTTACCATCTATGGTCGCATCCTTATACAGTTTCACTTCTGTGTTTTCGTTCGCTCCTAATCTCCATACCTTACCATATTTAATCATCTCTCCGAAAATGGCCCGATCATTCTTTTGTGGCCTGCTGTATGTTACCCTGATCAATGCTTCATCATTTCCTTTCCGGTCATGAGCGAAATTATTGGGAAAATAAGCCATGTCCATTGGACTCTTATCTGGTCCTCTGAAATCCTGAGCATACAAATCGTCACTCAAGAGGGCTAGCGGGAAAAGTAGGATATATATTAACTTCATGTCATCATTTTTTGATAATCACAAATTTGACAAAATTTGAGCTTACATGCTGGCTTGATTTAGCTCGAAAGTCCGTCAGGAATACCTTATCTTTAGTTCCATGCTCCAAAGCCAATGCAAAAAAAACACTATTAACAGCACCAGATGTCATACAAAAACAGCCACGTAATCCTACTCTTTATCATGTTTTCATTTTTTGCTCTGTTGGAGGCCTGTCAGACAGACAAGCCAACCGTCGCAGTTGCAAGTAGTCCTGAAAACTTTGGAAAACACTGTGCCTCCTGCCACGGTGAGGATCTAAAAGGAGAAATTGCACAAAGCCTGTTGGATGGCTCCTGGCAGTTTGGAGCAGGACGAAACAACATATTTAGATCGATCAAATTCGGACATCCACACCATGGTATGCCTTCTTGGGGTGCCGTCCTCGCAGATGAAGAGATTGACACTTTGGTCGGGTATTTATTGGCAGAAGAAGAGCGCCTCGGCATCACAAAACCTCCGATCCCAAAAGAAATTGAAACTCAGGACTATATGGTGAATGTAGATGTTTTTGCAGACGGTCTGGAAACACCATGGAGCATCGCATTTACCTCCCCCACTCGAGCACTTGTCACGGAAAAGGAAGGAAGGTTGAGAATGATTGAAAATGGACAATTGTTGAAAGACACGGTCGCCGGAATTCCTGCAGTAAGAGCCAGTGGGCAAGGAGGCCTCCTTGATGTAAATGTCGATCCGGACTTTGCAAGCAATGGTTGGGTCTATTTAGCTTTCAGCCATGCTATTGCAAAGCAAGAAGGCGAAGAGCAAGCTCCTGCCATGACCTCAATTGTGCGTGGTCACATCGAGAATAATACCTGGACCGACCAGGAAGTCCTATTCGAAGCTCCACATTCCAGCTATCGAACGGCCGGTCAGCATTTCGGAGGCCGAATCGTTTTCGATCCGGAAGGATACCTCTACTTTAGTATTGGAGATCGCGGGGATGGCGATGGAGCGCAAGACTTAAGTAAGCCAAATGGGAAGGTACACCGCATACATACAGATGGACGCATTCCAACCTCTAATCCATTTTATGGTAAGAAAGATGCGCTACAAACGATCTATTCTTATGGACACAGAAATCCACAAGGATTAGCGGTACATCCAGAAACTGGCCAGGTCTGGGACACAGAGCATGGTCCACTAGGTGGAGATGAAGTCAACTTGATAAAATCAGGTGCAAACTACGGCTGGCCCGTCATCAGTTACGGAATCAATTACAACGGCGAAATCATCACAGATATAACGCGAAAGGAGGGTATGGAACAACCGATTTATTACTGGAAACCATCAATAGCCGCATGCGGCTTAGACTTTTACCAGGGAGATCTATTTCCTAAATGGAACAATCAGATGCTGGCAGGTGCCCTAAAATTCGAAGCGTTGCAGCTGCTTGACATCGAGCAGGATCGAGTGATGTACCAACAGACTTTGTTGAAAAATGCGGGTAGAGTCAGAGATGTCAGCACTGGACCGGATGGAGCCATTTACGTGGTGCTTAATAATCCAGGCACTATTTTGAGATTGAGCCCCGCCCCAACTATGTAACAGAACCCTCCGACTCCTGATTTATCAGATGGACGGATCGTAACTATTTATTGGGATAATAACTAGGCTTACCTGGTAACCGAGTGCCCATACTTAGGAGGTAGGCCCCGCAACTAATGTATAATGTTCGAAGATCTTTTCCACCGAACGTACAGTTGGTGACCGTATCGACTGGTGTTTCGCGAAAAGCCAAGAGCTTGCCTTTCGGAGAAATGACATGAATCCCGGGCCTGGTCTCTACCGTCTCAGAGCTTCCTCGTGTCTTGTGCAAGCCCGCTGCGACATACAAATTACCCTTGGCGTCAATGCACATTCCATCGCCACTGCGACCGGGGTAAAAGTCAATCAAGGTTCTTCGATTGGAAATAGCCCCATTATCATCCAAGTCAAATGCCAAGATGCTGCGGTTCTTCCCTTCGTCGGGATGAGCCTCAATCAAATAAAGTGTTTTCTGATCCGGAGAAACCACCACACCATTCGGCATGTCAATATCCGGCTCAGCAAGTAGCTGATGCACACGCCCATCTGGGTCCAAGCGATACAGCGCTTTCACATTTTGCTTTTCCAGGTTTACATTACCAGA
>JAUILF010000124.1 GCA_030433135.1 Bacteroidia bacterium
TTCTTGGTAATTACTTATGATGTTCTTAAGATCGTTCGCATATAAATTTTTCATAAAAATCTCCTAAAGCTTATTTTGGTATGTATTGATTTTAACTAATGTAGCGATGCGACCACGCGGCTAAGGTGTTGGCAACATACTCTGCATCGTCTTTTCTTAAGAGCATGTGATCTGCATCATCTAATGAAATAAAACTTTTTGGGTGTTTTGCTGCTTGATAGATTTTTGCGGCATTATCAATTTCTACCACCTTATCCTGGGGAGAATGCATGATAAGTATAGGCTTAACCAGCTTGGCGAGAGTTTCGGACATGTTTTTCGCAGCAATATCCCTGATCAGTTGAGCTGAAACGGCAAATTTACTGCCTTCAATTTCGATCATGGCATGTCCCTCAGCCTTGATTTCTTCCAGTTTGTCGCTGAATAAATGAGCAATATGCTGAGGGGAGGAAGGTGCTCCTATGGTAGCGATTGCCTGAATAGTGGGAATTCTACCACCCGCAAAAATAGCGGCAGCACCTCCCAGGGAGTGGCCAATTATCAATTTTGGAGACTGCCAATTGGCTTTCATATGATCTGCTGCCGATATCAAATCCTGGATGTTAGACGAGAAATTGGTCTCAACAAATTCACCCTCACTCTCTCCCAGGCCGGTGAAATCAAATCGAAAGACTCCGAATCCATGTTCGGTAAGTGCCCGTGATATATTTCTGACTGCAGAAAGATTTTTGCCACAAGTGAAACAATGTGCTAAAAGTGCAAAGGCAATAGGATGGCGATCGGGAGGCAACTCCATTCTGCCTACCAGTTCGATACCTTGACCGTTGAGAAAATTAATTTTTTCACTTCTCATTGTGTTTTCTTGAATTATGGGAGTTCTTTTAATAGCAGAAAGCTCTGTCAGACATCAAGATACGGCCATCCATCTGAAATTTGAATTTACTGATCACATTCTGTATCGAGTGTATCGATAGTCAGTTGTTTTGAGTCTAATGATAATATGATACACAGATGTGGATCATAACAGTGCAGGCAGATCATTAATTGCCTCTGTATTTATTTAACAAGTACTTTGAAGCTCCAGTCGACCAAAGAGCCCAGAGAATCAGGACCGGTTGAAAGAAGAGTCGAATCAGACGCTTCCGATCGGTGTCGAGACCAAATGCATCAATTTCATTGGTGTACTGTGAAATATTTCCCGGAAAAATCAAGATGAAAAACAAGGCCAGGACCAGTCCAACCAACACCTTTTGTCTCCCCCAGAACAACATAGCCAGTCCCAGACACAACTCTACTATTCCGGATAATAACACTACCAGGTCCTTTTGAATGGGTACCCATAGGGATACCTGGGCTTGAAATTCTTCTCTCTGAAAGGTTAAATGACCCACAGCGGCAAGTATCATTAGACCACCAAGAACAATTCGCATCAAGTTTTGGAAAGTTGAGGTTTGGGTTGCTTCCATTATGTAGGTCAACAGTCAACCGCAGTATTCTGTTTATACCAGATTCAATAAGAATGAACCAGTACTTCAATTGGTTACGACAGGTACATCGCTGACAACCTTCCAGACGTCATCCTGATCCAGTACGAACAATAGATATTTGTGCAGATCGGGATTAACATTGGATTGGAATAATAATTCAGCACTTGCAGTATGTTCGAAAGTACTGATAGATTTTATATCGACCTGGTACTCTACGCCACCAATTTTCTCTGCCTTCATCATTTCAAGGTAAGATTTTCTGTCAATGACAGTTGGCGTTGGACTACCTTTAAACCGGTTGGCAACTACACGGTATTGTTTGTGCAAAATTGTTTCCAGGGCGTCCAGATTTCTTTGAGATACCGCACTTTCGAAATCCATAATGAGGGTTTCGATTTCTTTTTTCATTTCTTGATCAGTTTGTGCCCCAAGCTGTTGGGCCAATGTGATTAATCCAATAGTGATAATTAATATTGCTTTCATATTCTTTTTTTGCAAAGAAGCATGAATCCAAAATCAATTCCTTTGACGAAAGTCAAAAAACCAATAGTCAGGAGAGTCGCTTTCTGATACGACTTAGAGATTCCCGGCTGATTCCCAGGTAGGAAGCCAGATTTTGGAGTGGGATACGTTGTATCAAAGCTGGATTAACCTCAAGTATATGTTTGTAGCGATCCATGGGTGAATGCCCGGCGAGCAGTGCGGCATATCTTTGTTCTGTCACAGCTATCTGCTCCAGAATTTTCCGACCAAGTTCCAGGAACAGTGGTGAGGATTGATATAGCTCGGTCAGCTTTTCCTTTGGAATGAGATAAAGTCTACAATCCTCTATGGCTTGAATATAGTACTTAGAAGGTTGGTCTGTGGAAAGGCTTTCGATTTCTCGCAAAAATTCAAGTTCGAAGTTAAAGGCAATATTGACCTCCTTGCCTTCACTGAGGTAATAGGTGCGCAACGTTCCCATTTCCAGAAAATATACTCCCGGACACTTTTGGCCTGCTCGCAAGAGAAAATCCTTCTTAGGCAGGTCCATTGGGGTTAAGATACTGGCAAAATAGGACCAGTCCTGATCCGAAATGGTCAGGAATTTCTCCAATACTTCTTTCAACTTTGATGGAACTTCCTGCAAATCCTTGGGTTTGAAGCAATCAATAGAAATTGGCTACTGATCAATTTCACTATCAATGAGTTTGACTATTGAGTTGAGGTCGTCGAGCAGAGGCATGTAATGGTTGGTTTCGGTGGCCATAGTCGATAGAGAAAACATTAAGACATTATTTTCAAAAGTCTTTGATTTCAGGATTTCCAGGTTACTGTCAAGAATAGGACTTTCTGGGAGTCCCAGCCATTGACTCGCTGTATCTGCCAGTGTGAATAAAGTTCTCACACTATAACGCTCCGACCTAAACATATCGATCACCTTTTCTCGCTGCAACTCGAGATCCTTTTCTTGTCTTGTTATGTCTTCCAGAGTAGCGAGCCAGTTAGTCAGCTGTATTCTCAATTGAGAATTGGAAATTTCTTTGAGACTTCCTGTTTGAATCATCTCGATCAGCAACGAATTGTTGGGATTAAAGGCTATATCAAAAGCAAAACTTTGAATTATCAGCGATGAAAATTCTGCCTCTTCCAGTTGCAGATTGTCATCCACCATGTATTCAACAATCTGTCTGGCTGCTTCATAGTTGCTATGGTTGACTCTGATCAATTCGATTAATTTGAGCTTACTAATGCCAAATTCACTCTTTAAACCAACCAGGTAAGTCTGTTCCCTCTCAAGCAAATTGTTCTTCTGTTTTCTGTTGTCGATAGCCAGAGCTATCAGTATTCCGAATACAACCAGAAGTACCTCCATAATAGCGTAAATCAGGTAAGTATTTAGATTCTTCTCACCCAGTATGTTCCGTCTGATATTCTTGCCGATTATGCTCATGGATTTTGGTTCGACTCATATACCTGACGGGAAGATAGTCAAATCGATTATTAGTGAGGCTGTGGTCGCACCGAAATCACTAACTGTTGGCTATATATCAGTGTGGTTTAACCAAATTTCCTGATTCTTTATCGGTCGATCATTGTAGTAATGTATTTTAGTACAGTTGAGTTCTAGCCTCCGATGTAAACAAGGTGATTCCCAGCCATTTTTATTGGGCTGTGATTGATCATCTGGTAATGTTGTGTCAGAGTACTAATTTTAGGTTATGAAGCAATATCTCGAAAGTAATTTTCCGCAGCTCACTAAAGATCAGGCTCTACTGAAAGAGTTGGTAGAACAAGGAGAAATCCGCTCCTTCGCTGCCGGTGAAACTATCATTGATTATGGTTCCTATATAAGATTTGTTCCTCTGGTCCTGGACGGAATCATTAAGGTGGTTCGAGAGAATGAAGAAGGTAAGGAGGTGCTATTGTATTTTCTCAATGATGGAGATACCTGTGCGGCCACTTTTAGTTGCTGTCTGGTCAGAAAGCGAAGTGAGGTGAAAGCCATTGCCGAGGATAATGCCATGGTATTGATGATACCACTCGAGTCGGCTGATCGCTGGATGGGAAGATACACGGTATGGCGCAACTTTGTAATGGATATGTACGATGAAAGACTTTTTGCCCTGATCGATACCATTGATAAACTAGCATTTGCCAGCCTGGATGAAAAGCTTTGGGATTATTTGGAAAACAGGACCCTACTAGGTCAGGCAAATACAATCGAAATATCTCACCAGGAGATTGCTTCAGACCTTAATGTTTCCAGAGAGGCGGTATCCCGGCTTTTGAAGAAACTGGAAAAGATGAACAGGATTACTCTGGGGCGAAACCGTATAACAGTCCCGGGAAAAATAAGCAGTTAGTGTCGTTTTATCCTCGTAAGTGATCTGGATCACCAAGTTATCTGTACACAACAGGTAAATTTGTACGGTCAATGTGATGGGGAGGAATTCAGCTTCTCTTTGTCGCTATTTGTAGGTGACTAATCATTAAGTATGGCTTTGGACTGGATAAGAAATTATAAAAGGTCAGATCTCAAGGGCGATGTTTCGGCAGGTTTAACGGTAGGAGTAATGCTGATTCCCCAGGGAATGGCTTACGCGATGATTGCAGGTCTGCCTCCCATTTATGGATTATATGCTTCAACTATACCCTTAATCATATATGCCCTTTTTGGAAGTTCGCGTCAGCTGGCAGTTGGTCCGGTAGCCATGGTTTCCCTTCTGACCGCAGCTGGAGTTGGGGCGATTGCAAGTACTGGATCCGAAAACTATATCCAACTTGCCATACTGCTAGCCCTGATGGTTGGGGTTATTCAGCTCGGACTTGGTGTCTTAAGACTTGGATTTCTGGTCAACTTTTTATCTCATCCCGTAATCAGTGGTTTTACTTCTGCCGCAGCATTGATTATTGGTTTGAGTCAATTAAAACATTTAATGGGTGTGGATATTCCCCGAAGTCACTTTGTCCATGAAATTCTGATTGATGCTGTCAGTAAAATAGGAGAAACCAACCTGGTAACATTACTGGTTGGTCTGGGGGGTATTGTGCTCATTCTATGGTTGAAGAAGTCAAAACCTGCCTTACCGGCACATCTTTTTGCCGTGTTGCTGAGTGTTCTTGCCGTTTGGATGTTGGATCTTGATAGCATGGGAGTAGACATTGTTGGTGAGATTCCCAGCGGACTGCCTGCGTTTGCAGTACCTGCTTTTGATTATGAACACTTTCGGGCTTTGATTCCCGCTGCGCTCGTCATTGCTGTGGTAAGTTTTATGGAAAGTATAGCCGTTGCCAAAGCAGTTCAATCAAGACATCGAAACTACAAAGTAGATCCAAATACAGAACTTAGAGCCCTGGGGCTGGCCAATATCGGAGGATCTATTTTTCAGGCCTACCCCACGACGGGTGGATTTTCCAGAACTGCCGTAAATGACCGGGCCGGAGCTAGGACAGGACTTGCTTCCGTGATCAGTGCTTTGTTGATTATTCTCACCCTTTTATTTCTCACCCCCTTATTCTTCTACCTGCCTCTGGCCATTCTGGCATCGGTTATTATGGTGGCAGTATTTGGGTTAATAGATATTAAGGAGGTATTTTATCTCTGGAAGACAAACAAAAGTGATTTCGCGATGTTACTGGTTACTTTTATTGCTACCCTGGGCTTGGGTATTGAGCAAGGTATTGGTGTTGGTGTCCTGGTTTCTCTGGGAGTGGTTATCTATCGCACCACCAGACCACATATGGCGAAATTGGGTCAGGTACCCGGCACTCCCTTCTATCGAAATGTGAAAAGATTTGAGGACCTTATCGAACGAAAAGATATTCTCATCGTCAGATTTGACTCCCAACTTTATTATGCTAATCTAAATTACTTCCGGGAATCAATGGACAAGATGGTCGATGAAATGGGAGATGAATTAAAGTTGGTATTGATGGATGCTGAAAGTATGAATTACGTGGATAGTTCAGCCTTACATGCTCTTGAGGAATGGTTTGAAACCCTTGCCACACGCGATATTCAGCTATATTTTGCAGATGTGAAGGGTCCGGTTCGTGATGCGATGAAACGGGCCGGTCTGGTGGAAAAGATAGGTAATGAATATTTCTTTATTAGTATACACGAAGCAGTAGAATACTGGGATGCTATATCAAGGAATGAGGATAAGGATCGTCTGTTTGGTAGGTACACTTTGCAGACTAATGATTAGAAATTAGCGATGATAAGGTCGGCACTGGCAGTATGATGCCGCAGATAAACCATTTTTGTACCGGTTGCAACAGTCCCGATCCAGCAGATGTTGTAAGTAGCAGGATTATAGTTCCAAAGTCATGTGATGAGGATCACAAAAAATCTCCGGAAGTGGGATTAATTTTGACATCGAAAAGAAAAAATAGAAAAATGAAAGTAGAACAAATTTATACAGGTTGCCTTGCACAGGGTGCATATTATGTTGAAAGTGAGGGTGAAGTGGCCATCATTGATCCCTTAAGGGAGGTTGACCCATACATTAAAAAAGCAGCGAAAAATGACGCCAGGATTAAATATATTTTTGAGACACATTTTCACGCTGATTTTGTCAGTGGACATATCACTCTGGCAGAGAAAACCGGAGCACCTATTATCTATGGTCCTACCGCCAACCCCACTTTTGAGGCGGTCATCGCTGAGGATGGACAGGAGTTCAAGTTGGGAAAGATTACATTTAGAGTCCTTCATACACCGGGACACACTATGGAGTCAACTACTTACCTTCTGATAGATGAGGATGGAAGAGACCATGCGATCTTCTCCGGTGATACGTTGTTTCTTGGTGATGTTGGGCGTCCTGATCTGGCACAGAAAGCCGCAGACATGACTCAGGAAGAACTGGCCGGCTTGCTTTACGACAGTTTGAGAAACAAGATCATGCCACTATCGGATGAAGTGATTGTTTATCCGGCTCATGGTGCAGGATCAGCCTGTGGTAAAAATATGATGAAGGAGACAGTGGATTCTCTCGGAAATCAGAAGAAAGTCAATTATGCTCTTCGTGCAGATATGACCAGGGATGAATTTATCAAAGAAGTGACAGATGGCCTACTGCCGCCTCCAGCTTATTTTCCAGAAAATGTGAAGATGAATAAGGAAGGGTACGATAGTATTGATACTGTACTCGACCAGGGATTGAGAGCCCTTGCACCTGACGCTTTTGAGTTAGAGGTGGAGAGAAATGATGCTCTGGTACTGGATGTTCGACATCAGGATGATTTTAAGGCTGGCTTTGTTCCGCGATCGATATTTATTGGTCTGGATGGAGATTTTGCTCCCTGGGTTGGTGCGTTGGTGAAAGACACTTTGACTCCGATTTTACTGGTGACTCCGGAAGGCAGAGAGGAAGAGGCCGTTACCAGGCTGGCAAGAGTAGGTTTTGATAATACACTGGGATATCTCAAAGGTGGCATTGAGGCCTGGAAGTCAGCTGGAAAAGAAGTGGATGACGTCGAGGGTGTTACTGCTGAGAAACTGGAGGAAATTCTCGCAGAAGGAGAAGAGGTCCCGATATTCGATGTGCGAAAGGAGTCTGAATACAAATCGGAACACCTTGAAGTAGCGCATAATGCGCCTCTGTCAGAATTAAATAGTCATCTGTCCGAGTTGCCTGCTGAGGATTCGTTCTATGTACATTGTGCAGGTGGTTACAGGTCTATGATTGCCAGTTCAATCCTGAAGTCCAGGGGATACCATAATGTGATAGATATTCAAGGTGGTTTCAAGGCCATTGGTGAAACCAACATGGCTGTCACGGATTATGTCTGTCCAACTACTCTATAAGAGACCATTTAATTGATGATTGGTATTGTATAAAGACTACCCCTTGCCAAAGGTGAATTTGGCAAGCCGGTAGTTTATTTTATCACTTTTTAGAGATCTGAAATGAATATTATTGAATTTATATCTCAACCCTGGCATTGGTCGGTTTCTGGTGCGATGATTGCCCTGGTTATGTTCTTATTGCTATGGTTTGGTGGTGAATTTGGGGTGTCAGGAAACCTTCGTACTCTCTGTGCGATTGGAGGAGCTGGTAAGAATTGCTCCTTCTTTGACTTTAACTGGAGGGGACAACTCTGGAACCTCACTTTTGTTGGTGGAGCTGTGATCGGAGGTTTCATAGCATCACACTATCTACAAAGTACTGATCCGGTTAATATCAGTGAGTCAACCAGAGTGTATCTCGAATCGGTGGGTGTACATACACCAGTCACACTTGAGGAAGGTGCCGGATTCGTACCCGAGGAAGTTTTTGCCTTGGACAATTTTTTCACGGTCAAAAGTCTGATCATTATTGTTATCGGTGGATTCCTGGTTGGATTTGGTACTCGTTGGGCAGGTGGATGTACTTCGGGTCACGCCATCAGTGGTCTGGCTAATTTACAACTGCCCTCACTTATAGCAGTGATCGGATTTTTTATCGGCGGACTGCTTATGACTTTCTTTATTCTTCCTCACATCCTTTCAATGTAAATCAATATGAAACTGATAAAATTCTTGTTCACAGGCGTTCTTTTTGGAATTATCATGACCAAGTCCGAAGCCATTTCCTGGTTCCGGATTCAGGAGATGTTCCGGTTTGAAAGTTTCCATATGTATGGAATTATTGGTGTAGCAGTAATCCTGGGAGCAGCGATCACGGCCCTCATCAAGCGTTTTCATACCAGGAATATCGAAGGAGGTGAAATAAAATTCAACCCTAAGGACATAAGTGTTCCCAGGTATCTTTTTGGCGGCATTATTTTTGGTCTGGGTTGGGCGATGACCGGTGCATGTCCCGGGCCACTATTTACTTTGCTGGGACACGGAGTATTAACTATTCTGGCAGTAATACTTAGTGCTATACTTGGCACATATGTATATGGACTCTTAAGGTCCAGGTTACCACACTAGGTCATGAGGCTTTTCAAATACTTTTTGTTACTGCTACCTGGTCTAATGGTATGGTCCGGTCTTTCGGGGCAGACGAACTTGCCCAGGTGGGAAAAGGGATCTTTCCTAATGGTTCCGGATCTGGCATTTCAATTGTGGTCCGTTTATTCCTGGGATCATCACGTTTACGACAACGCCGCCGGTCAATATGAGCCGGTTCATGATCGATGGAATATGCAATTAAGAAGAGCGCGGATAGGATTCAAGGGACAATTTAGTGATAGATTAAACTATAGACTTAGTGCTGCCATTGATGGAGTTGGACATGATCGATATGCAGCTACTTATGGTCCGGTTAATAATGGGGCAAACCCCTCTTTGCGATTGTGGTATGGCTTTCTCACCTGGAAACTTCTTGAAGGATCAGATGCTCTTCATCTTACTGCCGGGTATTTTTCACCCAGATTCGGTCGTGAAAATATTACCAGCCCCTTTAATAGCCCCTCCATGGAAAAAGCATGGTCACAAAATTATATCCGGCGTCATTTGACCGGATATGGCCATGGACGAGCTGTTTCAATAAATATTGGAGGGCAGTTCTACAGATCTGACCGTTTGATTAACTTTTATTATGACATCGGATTTTCAACACCACAACAGGTAGGTGTCTTAGAACCTGACTCTAAAAGATCTGTACTCCTGACAGGTCGAATTGCTTTCAATATTGGAGATCCCGAGTCAACAAAGTATATTCTGGGCCACCGCGTTGATTACTTTCGAGGCAGACGAGGGTTTACCCTGGCACTTTCGGGTTCACTGCAGGGAGCTCAAGAATCCTTTGAACAAAGTACCGGTTTAGCTATTGACTGGTTATTTAATTGGGATGGTTTTCATCTGGACGGAGAAACGGCTTTACTGGCCAGGGAAAATGTATTATCAGCAGAGCATGGATCGGCATGGACCGGGTACTTAAGGGTCGGGTATGATATTAGCATCGGGACCAAAATGCTCCTCGAACCTGTGGTCCTTTTCACGACTTTTCAGGGAGCGTCGGACAACGAAGAACAAGAGCTTGCTTTGTCCGTTGGTTTGGATTCAGGATCTGACAATCTGATTGATGTAGGCATTAATCTCCATCTTAATCCGCAGATGATGCTTATGTTACACGTTAATTTTTTGAGTGGCTCATTGGGATCTGCAGACCAGGGAGCTGTCATTAATAACTATTTTCGCAAGGTTGGGACAGGCATACAACGCGGCAATTGGGCTGGCCTCGGATTTGTCATCGCTATTTGATGACTATTGTGCACCTCTGTGATTACAATCCAACCAGGAAACTGACCCCAAAAGTGGCTGGAAAAACCACTCTCCGACATCACTTTAGACATTTACTTTACATTTCATATTTTCGCGTCTTCAAAAGTGGTCAATATGTACATTCGAATACACTTCATCATCCTGGTGTTACTTACCTGCGGTAACGCATACGCACAGAATTCAGTTAGTTATTTATTAAGAGCACCTTCTTTATCTCCGGATGGAAGTGAGATTGCCTTTTCATATCAGGGCGATATTTGGAAAGTTTCAAGTAATGGTGGGCATGCAGAAAGGTTAACCGTGCACGAAAGCTATGAGTCAGAACCAGCCTGGGACACCAAGGGGTCAACGCTGGCTTTCACCAGTAACCGTTATGGGAATGATGATATTTTCACTCTTGAGCTTGATGGTGGAGCTCCGGAACGCAGGACTTATCATAGTGTGACTGACAGAAGCCCCGCCTGGACTCCGGAAGGAGAGATCCTGTTTTGTACCCGCCGCAACTTTGCCCAGGTAGAAAGACTGCAGGAGTTCTATATACTGGAAGATGATGCAGCTACACCGTACAGAGCCTTAAATGGATTGGGAGACATGCCGTCTATTTCCCCCAATGGGCGATATGTAGCTTTAACACGTGGCAGTTGTAGAATAACCAGAGAAGCGTATACCGGCCCGGCTAATCGCGACATATGGTTGTATGACCGGGTTGATAGTACCTATACCCAACTGACCAATGCTGATGCCCAGGAAATTTATCCTGACTGGGGAGATGATCACACACTTTATTTTTTGAGCGCGGCTAATGGTCGCTACAATGTTCATCGGCTGAACCTTGCTGATGACTATTCTGAAGTGCTGGAAGAGACAGCTATTACCAGCTTTACTGATGTAGGTATTCGTGCCTTTGATGTTGCCGCTAACGGCAGTACGCTGGTGATGGAGCGTGGACTTGGATTGTATACAATGTCCACAGGACCGGGAGGTGAGGCCTCTGAAGTGGATGTCCAATTGAACCTGGACGATAAGTTTTACGACCGCGAGTTTGAAACCTTTACCAGAGGTGCCGGTGACCTGGCACTGTCTCCCAATGAAAAGTATCTGGCCTTTACCGTAAGGGGTGAAATCTTTATTAAAGAAAATAATAAGGATCGGCGTAGAACGGTCAAAATTACGAATCACCCATATCGGGATCAGTCCCCGTCATGGCTAAATGATTCGACCTTGCTGTTTATTTCTGACCGAGCGGGTCAAAATGATATCATGATTGCCAGGTCCTCAGACGAGGAGGACGGTAATTTATTTACCACTTTCAAGCGAGAGGTTGTGCCATTGGTGGACACTGAAGAGGAACAGGAGGCCTTTTACCTGTCTCCTGATCGAAGCCAGATTGTATATCGTGAAGGATGGGGTACTTTGAAGGTGTCTGACATCGATTCAACCGGATTGTTGTCCAATGAAAGGATTCTATTGCAAGGGTGGGATATTCCCGAGGGCATATCCTGGAGTCCGGATAGCAGGTGGATTGCGTATTCGCTGGAAGATCTTGATTTTAATGAAGAGATATACATTCATCCGGCTGATAATAGTACAGCCGGTATCAATGTATCCTTCCATCCCCGGGGTGATCGCAATCCGGTGTGGTCAGCCGATGGTTCCAAACTGGGATTTGAGTCCATCAGAAACAACGGGGACTCTGATATCTGGTTTGTCTGGTTACGCAAGGCGGATTGGGAAAAAACGCAAAATGACTGGGATGAGTCAGATGAAGACGAAGAAAGTGATTCTTTGGTCGAAATTGATTTTGATGATATTCACTTACGCCTGGTGCAGGTAACCAGTTTACCGGGAAACGAGGGAGATTTACAGATTTCAAAGGATGGTGAACATTTTTATTTTACGACCAATGGTGGAAGTCGTACCGGAGGTGGTGGCGATTCTGATTTGGTCCAGGTTAAATGGAACGGTGAAGATAGCAAAGTCATCAAATCAGACGTGTCCATCCGCAGTATGGAGGTGGATGAGAAGGGAGACTTTCTGTATGTGACCAATGGCAGTGGTACCTTTTCCAAAGTAAAAATTGAAGGTGGAAAGACTGAAAACCTCCCCTTTTCGGCCAAGATGATGATCCATTATCAGGAAGAAAGGCAACAGATTTTTGATGAGGCCTGGAGGAGTTTACGAGATGGATTTTATGACCCTGATTTTCATGGGCGAGACTGGGATGCTTTAAGAGCATACTATGAACCTATTGCCATGGCAGCTTCTACGAGCCAGGATTTTCGGGATATATTTAATGAAATGCTGGGACAATTAGATGCCAGTCACATGGGACTTTATGGTGATGATCCGGAAGACACTCAAAGTGATCGCACGGGTAGACTGGGAGTGGAGGTCTTTCCTGTGACCAATGGAGTACAGGTCGTAAGTGTTTTGCCAAACAGCCCGGGGGACAGGATTTCGAGTCAACTTATGACCGGTGATATCATTACCGCCGTAAACCTGGTGCAGGTTGATAATGAAACCAACTTTTACAGTCTGCTTAACCAGGTTACTAGCGAAGAGATTCTCTTGTCGGTTACCCGTGATGGCAGTGATACAGAAGTGGTGATCAGGCCGGCCGGTTCGGTCAGTTCTGCCCTATACCAAAAATGGGTTGACGATCGTAAACAACTCACCGATCAATATTCCAATGGCCGTCTGGGTTATATCCACATCCAGGGAATGAACTGGAGCAGTTTTGAACGGTTCGAAAGGGAACTTGCTGCCAGTGGATATGACAAAGAAGGGTTGGTGATCGATGTTCGCTTTAATGGTGGAGGATGGACTACCGACATGTTGATGGCCGTTCTGAATGTGAGACAGCATGCCTATACCATACCCAGGGGAGCTGCCGGAAGTCTGGAAGAGGAACATGTGAACTTTAAATCTCATTACCCTTATGGGGAAAGATTGCCTTTGTCCGCCTGGACCAAGCCCTCTATCGCCATGTGCAATGAGAATAGCTATAGCAATGCCGAAATATTTTCTCATGCGTTCAAGACTCTGGACCTGGGAACGCTGGTAGGCATGCCCACATTTGGAGCTGTTATTTCCACCGGTGGCCAGAGGCTCATTGATAACTCATTGGTGAGAATGCCATTCCGGGCCTGGTATGTCAAAGCAACCGAAGAGAATATGGAGCACGGACCTGCGGTTCCGGATATTATTATCCAGAATGCCCCTGACAGCAAAGCAAGGGGTGAAGACCCTCAACTCAAGGCTGCTGTGGATGAACTCTTGAGACAGTTGGATCAGTAATCAGATCCCGAATTTCATCGCCGTGTAAAGTTGCAGTCAGTCACGCTACAAAGGCGACTCCAAATCTTTATCCATCTGAAACAGCGATAATTGAGGATGTGGCTGGTGTGAGACCTGCATCAGGCTGTCCATCCGTGCAGCTACTTCCTGATGTTGTTCGATGATGTTATGGGTTTCACCAGGATCCAGGTCCAGGCGATATAGTTCGCGTTGAATAGGTTTACTCTTATCCCGTACATTCAGTTTAATGTATTTCCAATCACCCTGACGTACCGCTTGTCTTCCTCCCATTTCATAAAACTCCCAGTAGAGATGTTCATGCATTTGCTGAGAATCCGAATTTCCCAGCAGGGTAGGGGCAAAAGATATCCCATCGATATCTTCCGGCTTTACAGTTCCGGCGAGGTCACAAAAGGTGGGTAGCAGATCCCAGAAAGAACAAGGCAAATCAGAGGTAGATCCTGCCTTGATATGACCAGGCCACTTAACAGCCATGGGTACCCTGATGCCACCTTCGTATAAATCTCTTTTTGCACCTCTCAGAGGGCCATTACTATCAAAAAAGGCCACTTTGTGACCACCTTCTTCATGAGGTCCGTTATCGCTGGCAAACATGACCACAGTGTTCTCTGTCAGCCCCAGTTGCGCGAGTTTGTCCTCGAGCTGGCCCACGGTCTGGTCGATCAAGTGTATCATTTGGGCAAATCCCTTTTCCGGATCCGGCCAGTTCTGGTCAGCATAGGCGCCATAGTCTGGCACCTTCTTACCATCAATCTCCATCATCGGAACTTCCATACCGTTATCAAGGAAATAACCGGCTTCATTGTTGGCATGTGGCATATTGAGCGCGAGGTATAAAAAAAAGGGTTTGTCAGCATTTCTCTCGATAAAACCGGCGGCTTCATTTTCAAACTCACCCAACACATAGGTGCCTTTCTCACTGGCAACACCGGTGCCTTCCGGCATCCCGTCCGGGTGATAGTAGGCATAGTCATAGGACCAGTCGGTTTTATTTCCGGAGAGAGCTTCTTTTTCTGCATTCCGGTAAAGAAACTCCGGGTAGAAATTATGAGCGTGCCACATATTGATATAGCCGTAGTATTCATTAAAGCCATTTCGGAGAGGATCGGTAGGGGTGGGAGGGTTGCCCACACCCCATTTGCCAATGACAGCACTGATATAACCTGCTTTTTTTAATGCTTCGGGAATAGTAATTTCCTCGTCTCTGATGAGTTGACCTTCAGGTTCATTGCTACGAACCGAACTCCGCCCAGGTTGCTTGCCCGTGAGCATACTGGCCCTGGATGGGGCACATACTGTAGCTCCGGCATAATGAGAAGTGAATTTCATTCCAGAAGCCACTAATTGATCTATATGCGGAGTCTTGAGGACTTTTTGCCCAAAACTGCCAAGGTCCCCGTAACCCATGTCATCCACCAGGATGTAGACGATATTGGGAGGGGCATCCTGAGTGGCCTTATCGGTGACTTTGTCACCTTGATTACAGGAAATCCCTATGACTAGAAACAGTAAGAACTCGGCTTTGAAGAAACGGTTTGACATCATGATCAGGTTAATCCTACATAATAAGGAATATTTAGATCAGATTTGGATTTGAGTTTTCGAACAGTTCCGAAACAGAAATAGCCTGTCAGGTCGTTCTTTTTTGTTGCTTACGCATTCTTTTAGGACCATACCAGAGCCAGAACCCTGTTACTGTAAACAGGATCAATGCCAGACCCATAATGGAGGTGTAGACCAGTTTAATCTGACCATCATTTGTATTGAGGTAGTTGTCCAGGACCGATCCATCATGTAAATTTTCAATAAAGTCTGACCTCCTTCTTTCTACGGCAAGTAACTCACCGGTCGCACCATCGATCTGCAGGCCCCAGTAATGATTGGCATAAATAAATTTGACGACACCCTTGTTTTTTCGCACGTCAATCCTGTCAAGTTCGGTGGATAAATCAGGTGAAACTTTCGCATGCAGCAGATCACAGGCAATGGTGGTGAGACTATCCAGTGGAAGCCATTCGCTCAGGTTAGTGCTGGTCCCTTCATAGGTTTTACTCAGTATGATTCCGTTACTGTGTTTTTTCCAGCCCAGAAGCAATCCTGTTACCGCAACAATAAAAAAGAAAAGGAATAGGAGCGCACCTGTCCACCGGTGAATCTTGCGAAAAACCCTTAAAATTTTGGCGTTTTTTTGTCTGCTGTTCAAGATGGAAACATTGGTGTTGGTAGAGCTAACCGGATTGCGGTATCCAGTATCACAAGGCTTACAAAGATAGTTTTCTACGGTTATCGCTAATACGAATAATGTTTTTTATTACACGCAGAGTATTGTGACGCAAGCTTTGCAATTTGAAGCAAAAGGTGAGATCGCTCATTTTATCGACCGCTACTGGCGCCATGTATTACTGGTGGCAGG
>JAUILF010000125.1 GCA_030433135.1 Bacteroidia bacterium
GGATCAGGTACTTTTACCTTTGCCTTAGAAGAACTCCTGGGTTTTGGCGGGATCATCTTTGCGATTGACAAGGACCTGACTATTTTGAGAAAAAAGACCAAAACTCAATATGCTCGTTCATCGATCCATCTTTACGAACAGGATTTCAGAAACTCACTGGATCTATTGCCTCCATTGGATGGTATCATTATTGCCAATGCACTGCACTATGTCGAGGATCAGTCAGACTTCCTTCAAAGGCTAAGGGAAAAATATCTCAAGCCAAACGGAAAAATAGTCATTGTAGAATACGACCGGGAAGAATCCAATCCGTGGATCCCATATCCTGTTTCGTTTATCTCTCTCCAGCGACTTTGTCTAAAGGCTTCATTATCACTACCGGAAGAGATAGGAAGACTGCCATCTATTTATGGTGACCAGGAAATATATGCTGCCGCTGCAAGTGCTCCTGTCTAGTATCTCTTTTTGATCTGCAATTTGCGAGAAACACGTTTGTTTACCATCCGGCGGAATACTACATTTAAGCAGGATTATGCTTGATTATTCGTAATACCTGTTTAAGAATACTTTCTCTCTATGGCATCGGGACGCCAACTTGCAGCCATTATGTTCACAGATATATCTGGGTTCTCTGCTATGATGCAGAAGGATGAGTCCTATGCCAAAAGAATTCTTAAACGGCACCGGAGTGTTTTGTCTGAATGTCATGAACAGTTCGGTGGAAAGATTCTTCAGTATATTGGTGACGGTACACTTAGCATTTTCAAAAGTGCAGTGTCAGCTGTTGAATGTGCCGTTGCCATGCAACAGGAATTCATCAAAGCTCCACATGTTCCTTTAAGGATTGGCATCCACTCGGGAGACATTACGTATGATGATACCGGTGCTTTTGGTGATGGGGTGAATGTGTGCTCACGTATAGAACGCCTCTGTATACCGGGAGCCATCTATATTTCTGATAAAGTTTTTGATGACATAAAGAATCATTCCTGGTTGACTGCCAAGCATTTAGGCCCTTTCAACCTGCGCAATATTAGTTTGCCCATGCACCTGTATGCCGTTAGTGCCAGGGGTATTGTAATACCGGCTCCAGGTGATATTGAGACCTTGCCCGAATATGAGCCCGAACTGGCTGAGGAGATTGAAGAATCCGGATCAAAACGCAAATGGGTAGCCGTACTACTGGCTTTTTTCTTTGGCATGTTTGGAGTGCACCGGTTTTACCTGGGGCAAAAGCCCAAGGGTATTGCTTATCTGGTTGCTTTTATCATCGCCATGATCATCACCACTGAGGGCAATGTTCCGTTTGTTGCTTTCATGGCAATACTTGCCTTTATTGATTCCATCCTGTTTCTGGTCATGCCTCAGAAGGATTTTGATCGCAAATACAATCAGGTAAAGACCGAGAAGAAAAAGCAACCGGAAAGAAAGATACCTGCCAGAAAGGAAAAGGTACAGAAGCCAAACAGGAGAAGTCGGCTGATGCAAAAAGCCCGGCAAGCCATAACCAAAGGACGCTACCAGGATAGCATTAAGATATTGTACAGGGTATTAGACTTAAATGAATTGGATCCTGATGCGCATTACGATTTGGCTATCTGTTTCAGCATGCTGAAGGAAGAGAAGGAAGCCTTTTCACATTTGACTCTGGCTGTTGAAAATGGTTTGAGTGATCTCTCCAGGATCGATCGAGATATTCACTTGCACTACCTCCGATCTCGTCCTGAATATCAGGGTTATAAGGAAAATGGGTATAAACACCCACAGGCCTTACCCAATCCCCGGGAAGACCTGCTGGACGACAACACCTTTGACCCCATGATTCTGGACAAAATTGAACTACTGGGGGATCGGCTGGAGCGTGGTGAGTTGACCCAGCAGGAGTTTGAAATTGAAAAGAAAAAGATCCTGGGTACTAAATAACTACCTCATGAAAATCTCTATGTACTTAGTGGGTATCCTTACGATACTACCGATTATGGCTGTTGGCCAGAGTTCCGATAGTGTACTTTCTCAGCTCTTTGAAAGGGCGGACACTTTTGAACAGGATGATGATAGAACCTATCCCGATGTGTTGCCTGATGCTCAGAAGAAGAGGGAGTTATTCTGGGCCGAAATCCTTGATGAGTTGAATAAGATCAACCCGGAGGATCTTGATGGCCCGGACCAAATCAATTATCATGTTTTCAAATACGTAATTCAGGACAGATATGATCGTCTTCGCCTGAAGACATATCTTATTCCCTTTAATGCTGAAGGGGGATTTTATACCCGTCCGGGATTTATGGTGAGAAGGTTTGACTTTGATGAAGAGGACGACTATGAGAAATATGGCGAGAGGATGAAGGCCGTACCACAGTATTTTGAAGACAATATATCACTATTGAAAGATGGTATTGAATCAGGTATACTCTCGCCAAAGCTGATTGCTGAGAACTATGAAGTCCTTATACAGCCATTTCTTCAAACTCCTCCCGACTCCAATATACTATACAGACCATATCAAAAACTCCCTCCCAACTTTACTGAGCATGACATAACTAAATGGAAGGACGAGGGTAAGGATATCCTCGAAAACTATATCATTCCTGCCTACAATGAATTTGATGCCTTTATGCGGGAGGTATACATTCCTGCCTGCCCCGATGAGATTGGTATAAATAAGATACCCGGAGGTGAGGAAATCTACCGGCAACGGATCTCTTTCTACACTAGTCTCGATATGTCACCAGAGGATGTATTTGCCAGGGGAAAGGAAGAGGTAGCCAGAATTCGCGGGGAAATGGAGCAAATCATCGAAGATTTGGGATTTGATGGATCGTTCGATGATTTTCTGGAATTCCTGAGGACCGATGAGCAATTCTATGCTAAGACCCCGAGGCAACTACTTATGGAAGCATCATACCACTCCAAAAGAATTGATGGCCTGCTACCAGCCTACTTTAACAGGCTTCCGACACTACCTTACGGAGTGGAACCGGTACCTGCAGCTATCGCTCCCAACTATACGGGAGGACGTTACTCCGGGGGGTCCTGGGATAACCACCGCGCCGGACAGTATTGGGTGAATACCTACAAGCTGGAAAGCCGTCCACTGTATGTATTACCGTCGCTGACACTTCATGAGGCGGTTCCTGGCCATCATTTGCAAATAGCCTTATCGCAGGAATTGAATGATCTGCCGTCTTTTCGCAATGAGACCTACATCAGTGCCTTCGGTGAAGGATGGGCACTTTATTGTGAGTGGTTGGGAAAAGAAATGGAAATCTACGAAACTGCCTATGAGGACTTTGGACGACTCACCTATGAAATGTGGCGGGCTTGTCGTCTGGTGGTAGACGTAGGAATGCATATGATGGACTGGTCAAGAGAGGAAGCTTTTGAATTTCTCTCATCGAATACAGCATTGTCCATTCATGAATGCAACACCGAGATCAACCGGTATATTGGCTGGCCTGGCCAGGCTGTATCCTATAAGATCGGGGAGTTAAAAATCAGGGAACTAAGAAAGAGTGCAGAAGAGAAACTCGGAAAAGAGTTTGACTTGCGTGAGTTTCACGATAAAGTTTTGGAAAACGGATCAATTCCCCTCTTCCTTCTTGAACAGATAATCATGGATTGGATGGACTCACGTCTCAGCCCTTGAGTCTCGGTACCCCCACGGGCATGACTATTACATGATCGAGTTACATGGACCAGTAATCCACCACTGTTACCTTGTCCAGGTGTTGTCCCACTAATTTTCCAAATTCCTGATGGTCCGGGTGTATCAGATATGCATCTCTATCGGCTTCACTCTCAAAGGTTAGTAAGAAACAATGAGTCAACCCCTGATTCAATCCTTCCGGGCTGTTATTGGTACCCCATTCAAAAGCCTTTATTTCGCTGATCTTTGAGGGCAAATCCTTAAAAGCTTCCTCCACTTTCTTTACATCCTCTGCACTGGAAGCATCCTTAAACTTGAATAGGACTACATGTCTGAGCGTTTTATTCATATCATCCTGGGCTTGAACGGTAATGCAGGCGAAAGCCAGCAAAGCCAATAACATCATGGATTTTCTAAGCATATCATGGTATTTGCAGGCAAGATAAGAGATTGCGCCGGAGTATGGTAACATCACTTATAACTTCAGGAATGTTAACAGTATGTCAAAAGATGATATGATGAATAATTTATGGAGTTAAATAATAATAAAGCCTTCAAAGATTCGTCTATCTAATAAACAATGCCTTCCCCCAGGTGTTTTTTAATCAAACTTATGAACCCAAAGTATTTAAGCAGGGGATTATTTCTATTCATCTCCCTTTTCACATTTTACAGCACTTCTTTCACTATGGTTGATGAGCCAGTCGTGGAGGATACGTCGTATTGGAACGTATCTCCTACCCTTGGACTCTTCTTTTCACAGAATAGCTTCAGCGAATATTACAAGGGAGGGGGAGTGAACTCAGTGGCGTTGGGTTTGCATGTGGACCTCAAGGCCAACTACGAACGCGGTTCTCATACCTGGGAAAACCAACTAAGGATGCGCTATGGCGGAATCAAGGTAGGTGCATTGCCGGTTCAGAAGAATGAAGACATCTTCGAGATGAATTCCAAGTACGGACATTCTTTTTCTGATCATCTGCAGGTGACAGGACTATTTAGTTTTGAAACCAGAATCCACGATGTATACGAATTGAAGGAAGGTGAGAGAGGTAAACTTATTGGAAACTTTTTGGCGCCTGCCTATATCAACATGGGTTCGGGAGTAGATTTCAAGACCAAGGATAAGATGGTCAGTATTTACTATTCACCCCTCAACAGCAAACTAACCGTGGTCAATGACGAAGAGCTTATTCCTCAGTACCTCGGTAATTATATGGGTGGTAGTGCCAGGTATGAGCTGGGGTCACTTTTGAAGTTTGATGTCAAGTACAAGATCATGGAAAACATCACGCTACATTCCATAGGTAGCTTGTTTACCAATCACCTGAATGACTTTGGCAAAGTCGATGTAAACCTGGAAAATAACCTGAAATTTAAAGTCAACAAGTTCTTCAGTGTCAATCTTCTCACTCAGGTGATTTATGATGAGGACATCCTTTTTGACATAAATGAAGTCGAGACACCGGGAGGAGAAACTGTGGTGGAGAAAGGCCCACGGACCCAGTTTCGTGAGGTGCTTAATATCGGTTTGTCCCACACCTTCTGAACCAGGCGGTCAGCCTTATTCGGCTCGCAATAGAAAAGCCTAACGTATAGTCCGGGCGTAACTTCCAGTAATAATTTCCGGGTTGAGTCCGAAATCTCAGTACTTTTCCGGCATGGAAAATCAACTCGTATTCGATCAACAGGTTGCAGACCGGGTAAATGTTCCGGCCTGGCAGGTAAAAAACACCCTGCAACTGATCACTGATGGCAATACCATACCCTTTATAGCTCGCTACAGAAAGGAAAAAACCGGATCACTTGACGAAACGATACTGCGTCAAATTCAATCCGAACATGTTCTTCTGGTTGAATTACAACTACGAAAAAAATTCATCCTCGACACCATAACCAACCAGGGCAAACTAACTCCACAGCTGGAGTCAAGGATCAAAAAGTGTCTGGACCCTGCACTACTGGAGGATCTTTATTTACCCTACAAGAAAAAGAGAAAAACCAGAGCCAGTAAGGCAAAAGAGTTGGGCCTGGAGGAATTGGCTGAAGCTATTATAGCTCAGAACGGAGAGCCGCTCCAGAAACTGGTTAGGAAATATACACCCACGGACTTCCCTGATGATGGAGATGCCTTGCAGGGAGCCTCAGACATTCTGGCAGAAAAGATAGCTGAAGATCCCTGGGTCCGGCGAAAAATCAGAAATGATTTCGAAAGACATGCTTTGATTCACTCCAGGGTGATCAGGGCTAAGGAGAAAGAGGGGTCCAAGTACAAGGACTATTTTGACCATCAGGAAAAACTATCTCGCTGCCCCTCGCATCGATACCTTGCCTTGCTCAGAGGCGAAGAGGATGGCATACTCAGGATCTCTCTGTCCATCGACCAGGAACGTAGCCTGACTCCGATATACAGAAGGGTCATCAGGCAACGCAGTCCGGTGTATTCCTTTTTGAAAGAAGTTATTGATGATGCATTCAAGAGATTACTTTCACCATCCATTCAGAACGAAGTCAGAAACATTTACAAAGAGAAAGCTGACCAGACGGCCATCAAAGTCTTTGCAAAGAATCTAAAGCAATTGCTGCTGGCTCCTCCCCTGGGTCAAAGATCCACTCTGGCCATTGATCCCGGATTTCGAACGGGTTGTAAGGTAGCTGTCCTCAATCAGCAGGGAGACTGCTTGCATCACTGTACTATATATCCCAATCCGCCACAGAACCAATTGCAGGAGAGTCAGAACAAACTACGTGATCTTGTTGATTTGTATGAAATTTCTGCTATCGCAGTTGGAAACGGTACAGCAGGAAGAGAAACAGAAAATTTCGTTCGTTCTATCAGTTTTGACAGACCAGTGGATATCTTTATTGTTAACGAGAGTGGAGCATCTATCTATTCCGCATCGGAAGTCGCTATTGAAGAGTTTCCCAATCTTGATGTCACAGTACGTGGAGCTATTTCAATCGGCAGGAGGCTCATGGATCCTTTAGCTGAATTGGTAAAAATCGATCCCAAATCAATCGGTGTAGGACAATACCAACATGACGTCAATCAAAAGATGCTTCAGGAAGAACTTGATCAAACGGTGGAAAGTTGTGTCAATTCGGTAGGGGTAAATCTTAACACCGCCAGTAAACACCTCCTCAAATATATAGCCGGGCTCGGAGAAGGCCTTGCTCAAAACCTGGTTGCATACCGCCAGGCTAACGGGGCGTTTAAGGATCTTCTTGAAATAAAAAAGGTAGCGAGACTTGGAGAGCGTGCTTTTGAACAATGTGCAGGTTTTCTTCGCATCCGAAATGGAGTAAATCCACTGGACAACACTGGTGTACATCCGGAATCGTATCATATCGTCAAACGGATGGCGCAGCAAGAACAACTGACCATTGAGGATCTGATCCAAGAAAAAGATATCCTGAAAAATATAGAACTCGACAATTTCGTAACCACTGAGATCGGGATTCCAACACTAAAAGACATCATTCATGAACTATCTAAACCGGGTCTTGATCCACGCGGAGTTGCCAAAGCCTTCAGTTTTGACCCACATGTAAAAACGATGGAGGATATTCATCCGGGAATGGTTTTACCTGGTATTGTAACTAACCTCACAAATTTTGGTGCTTTTGTCGATTTTGGGATCAAGGAAAACGGTTTAATCCACATTTCCAGGATGGGTGCCGTCAGAATAAGTGATCCTACGGAAGTTTTGAAACTCAGTCAGGAAGTTTCCGTAAAAGTTTTGGAAGTTGATATTAACCGGAAGCGTATCTCTCTGCAACTTATATAATTAATAATATGGTCCAGGTTAATTCAGATACCATATAGCCCCATTGAGATAAACAGCAAAACTGACCCAAAGCAAATAAGGAATCATGAGCAGAGCAGCCGGTTTATTCAGCGGATAAAATTTTCTTATGCACACCAGAATAAGAACCCATAGGATGAGGATGATCGCGAGTGCCCCACCGGGACTTTGCATGCCAAAGAACACAACCGACCAGGAGGCATTTAATAGCAGTTGAGCCAGGAACGTGAGCAATGCACTCTGCACTTCCACACGGTTCCAATCCTGATGCCAAACCAGCGCTGCTGCTATACCCATGGCAACATATAAGATAGACCAAACCGGGCCAAATACCCAGTTAGGAGGATTTAGAGCAGGTTTTTCCAAAAAAACATACCAGTTCTCAATCGCAAAGCTAGTAGACAATCCTGAAAGGAACCCCACCAGCAGGCAGACAGTAATGGAAATCGCAATCTTGTAAATCAGTTTCATTTTCCCAGGTTTTACCAGCCGGGGCGGTACACTATTGTGCACGCCAACTGCTATATTGTCAACACAATCAAGTCAACATGGTTCTGAAGTTAACACACATGATCCTCGCGTTATTTCTGGTCTCCCATGCTATCTCACAACTACCTTCTCTAAAGGTCAGTGATAACAATCGATTCCTGGTTACAGAAACCGGTTCTCCCTTTTTCTATTTGGGTGATACCGGTTGGGAGATGATTCATCGGCTCAATCGAGATGAGATTTCCTACTACTTACGAAACCGGGCTGCGAAAGGGTTCAATGTCATTCAGGTGGTATTACTTGGTGAGATAAATGGGGTGACCGTGCCCAATGCAGAAGGACACCTTCCTTTTACCAATCTTGACCCAACCGAACCCAATGACTCCTTTTTTTCCCTGGTGGATTTTGCACTCGATGAAGCAGAGAAACTAGGTTTATATCTGGCTATTCTGCCCACCTGGGGATCACACGTTGAGGACAAGCGTCATCCCTTATTTGACAACCTGTCTCTATTTACCCCCGAGAATGCACGATCTTTTGGTGCATTTTTGGGAAATCGATGGCAAGACCGAAGGAACCTCATTTGGGTACTTGGTGGTGATCGGGCGCCAACCGGTTATGAGGATGTATGGAAAGCACTGGCAGATGGAATTACATCCAGTGATGGAGGTCAGTTGATGAGTTATCACATATATGGAGGTCGGTCTTCATCAGAGGTGTTTCACCATGAGTCCTGGTTGGACTTTAACATGGTTCAATCAGGTCATATGCATCCGTTTTCTCCCAACTATGATTTGATTAACCATGACTATAACCTGGAGCCGGTCAAACCGGTACTGGATGCAGAGCCTGCCTATGAAGGTATCAATATAGGATTTAGTGAAGCTGCGCCCAGATTTGGACCCTTTGACGTTAGAAGACAAGCATATTGGTCGGTATTTGCCGGAGGATTCGGTTACACTTATGGGCATAATTGCATCTGGCAAATGTATGATACGGGAAGAGAGCCCATTATTAATGCCCATATGCCATGGCACGAAGCCATCCATGCAAAGGGATCTTACCAGGTGATACATCTGAAGAACCTGATGCTTTCACGTCCCTACCTAAACCGCATTCCGGCTCAGGACATTCTTTTGTCATCAGGTGAAAGTTGGCCAGCGGAGGGTACCGGCGCCAACCATGTGATTGCTACCAGAGATATCCTTCCCAATGGCAAATCCAGCTATATCATGGTTTACTATCCATATCCATACCGGGTTAACGTTAAGACGGATATCCTTGATGGATCTGAGATACAGGGGTGGTGGTACGATCCAAGGACGGGTATGGCTTTTGACATAGGTGTGGTCGAAAACAAAGGGACCTTTTCTGTGCCCTGGAACAACAGATTAAGGGCGGGAATGGGTGGACCCGACTGGGTTCTGATTTTGGAGGATCCCAGGCAAAATTTTAGCAAACCGGGACAGGTTGTGAGGGAGTAACTTTTAGCGGAATGCAATAAAAGGACAACTACAATATTGCTATCTTCCCTATATGAAATTTAATGTCCCCTATCTTTTCTTCTTTATCCTGTTATTTGGTATCACAGCAGCCTTCGTAGGACTTATCTCTGACTACCTCATGGCGGTGTTTTGGGCTGTGGTACTGGCACTCCTTTTTCACAAATTAAATCGTAAAATTGAAAGTAGGGTAAATGGAAAGCAGAACCTTGCCGCTGCTTTAACCCTGGGGATCATACTTATGGTGGTGATCATTCCTTGCCTTTTGGTTGGTTTTGCCATTGTATCGGAGGGTATAGAAATCTATCACCAGATTGATAGTGGAGAACTTCAACCACATGTCTATTGGGAATTTGTTCAAAGCCGTATTCCTGCCGTGGAAGAATTTCTCGAACAGGTAGGTATTAACACCGTTGATCTACATACCAACTTATCAAATGGTATCACTGCACTATCACAATCTGTGGCCGGTAAACTGTTGAGTGTCTCGCAAAATATCGCCTCGTTTCTGGTCTTGTTTTTTCTTATGCTCTATATCCTTTTCTTCTTCCTCAGGGATGGTGACGACCTTGTCAGAGCCTTAATCTGGGCGTTACCCATCGGAGATCAAAAGGAATGGAAACTCCTGGTCCGTTTTGAAAAAGTTGCCAAGGCAACGGTCAGGGGTAGCCTGGTGATTGCCATTTTGCAGGGAACATTGGGTGGCATCCTGTTCTGGGCTGTAGGAATACCTGCAGCAGTCCTATGGGGTGTCCTGATGACATTGCTGTCGCTCCTACCTCTCGGCAGCGGTATTGTCTGGGCTCCTGCCGGTGTTATTTTTCTGATCCAGGGTGACTATACCAGCGGTCTGACCGTCTTGTTGGTGGGAGCATGCTTTATCGGTTTACTTGATAATATACTGAGACCACGATTGGTGGGTTCGGATACCAAGATGCCTGATTATCTGGTTTTAATTTCTACACTGGGAGGACTGAGTTGGTTTGGCATATCAGGGTTCATACTGGGACCCGTTATCACCGCATTCTTTCTAACTTGTTGGGAATTACTGGGTGAGGAGTTTAATGAAAATCATCAGAACAGCCATCACCAGGGTGCATCCGGACCTGAAACAGACTGAAGATAAGCCAGCCTTTCAGCCATGATTCGATCCATAAATTTTATCAAGGCCGATCCATTGAATGCTTTGTTGACCTTTACAAAATCAGCATCACCGTAAATGCGATAACTCCCCTTACTTCCGGTTAGAGACAGTTTGCCAAAAGGGATGATCCACGAGTATTGTTCTGACCTAAACATGAAGCGAACTATGATACCCCTGGGACGTAGTTCCATATAGCAGTAGTTGGGTTGGTTGTCATATTGAAGCAAACCCTCGATCAAGGGACTTGAGTCAATAACCATCATTTTTTCAGATCCAATGCCTCCCTTTCTAACCCTTTGCAAAAAAGAAAATGGAGCACCGACCAGACCATTGATCTCCTCAGTTATTTCCTTTTTCTCATAGGTAGTATTATATATCATTTCATGTATTGAAGTGCAGACCCAAAAGTCAACCCTTGTCATATTTGTAGAACAACCCAGCCAGGTAAGATGTTCTTATACTGAAAGGTAGATCAAGGTCTGCATGAATAACTTGTCAGTTTCTCTGCATATCTTACTTTCACTTTATCAAAAGACCTAATCTACTATTGATGGTTTACATATCTGCCTCAAAGATCGACAATTAGCTAATTAACATCATATATTACAATTGATCATGATTCAATCTATTCATTCTGTGTCCCTATGTCTGCTCTTGCTGACATTATTTGCGAGCAGTAGTTGTAGTCAAAGCAATGTCAACTTTCCCAAATCCGATCAGCCCTTAACCTTCGAACCGGTCAATGAAGATTTCTCCAATCCCTGGAGCTTTGTGTTTTTACCAGACGCTTCGATGCTGGTTACTGAGAAGGAAGGTGAACTGTTTCATGTTGTCGAGGGGGTGAAAAATCCTGAGCCTGTACAGGGGCTCCCGGAGGTCTATGTCAGAGGTCAAGGCGGTTTAATGGATCTTGAACTGCATCCGGACTATGAAGAGAATGGTTGGCTGTACATCTCCTATGGCCTTTCACCTGAGGGAGAAAGTGGTGGAAACACTGCAGTGATGAGGGCTAAACTTGCGGACAACAAGCTTATGGATCAGGAGGTTATTTTTCAGGCAACGCCCAATAGCACAAAGGGCCAACATTGGGGAGGTAGAATGGAATTTGACCGTGATGGGTATTTGTACATTTCCGTGGGTGACCGCGGTGCCAGAGATGACAACCCTCAAAGCCTTAGTAACCATTCAGGTAAAATTCACAGGATTCATGATGATGGCTCGATTCCTGCCGATAATCCCTTCACAGGCGAAGATGGTGCTATACATTCTATCTATTCCTACGGACACCGTAATCCCCAAGGGATGGCCATGCATCCTGAAACCGGTGAGATCTGGACCCATGAACACGGACCAAGAGGTGGCGATGAACTAAACCGTATTCAGGAAGGTGTGAATTATGGATGGCCGGTGATTACCTACGGTATCAACTATAGTGGAACCAAAATAACAGACATCACCGAGAAGGAAGGAATGGAGCAACCCGTTTATTACTGGGTCCCTTCCATTGCTCCCTGTGGAATGACATTTGTAACCAGTGACCTATACCCCCAATGGCAAACCAGTGTTCTTATTGGTTCGCTGAAGTTTAATTACATTCACCGATGTGAACTTGAGGGGAACAAGGTCGTCAAACATGAAAAAGTGGCCGATGGTCTGGGCCGCATCCGGACGGTAAGAGAAGGTCCTGATGGCTATCTATATGCATCGGTGGAGGGCAAAGGCCTTTTTAAACTAGTACCTAAATGATCAAACTTATTATGACTTTCCTGGTGGGCTTATGTATTATGGTACAGCCGATACAGGATGAGAAACTTGTGGAAAGCATGAAACGGGGGAAAGAAACCTATGAAGATTTTTGTATCACCTGCCATATGGCCGAAGGTGAGGGTGTACCCGGTGCTTTCCCTCCTCTTGCCGGTGCCGATTACCTGCTCGAAAACAGGACAGCCTCGATTAGAGCGGTCAAATATGGACAACAGGGTGAAATAGTAGTGAATGGCAAAAAGTATAACTCCATAATGACACCTTTATACCTGGAAGACAATGAGGTTGCTGATGTCATGAATTATATTTTAAACAGCTGGGGTAACGAAGGAAAATATGTATCCGAAGAGGAAGTTGCCAGTGTTGAGAAGGAATAGATATTTTTAACAAGCAGCATGAACATTCTCACCAACCCCATATTCCTGGAGCACGATACTGGCAGTCATCCTGAAAACCGAAAACGGATAGAAGTATTCTCAGAGCCAGCCACACAGATCCCCATTGATGGATCAGAGTATCTGGAACTCGTTCACCAAAGTGGCTATATCAAGAAGGTCCGGGAAGCTTGTGAAAATCAATTGGGTCGTCTGGATGGTGACACCCTGGTAAGTGCCCGGAGCTATGAAGCTGCCGTGGCAGCAGTCGGTATGACCTTAACGGCCAGTAATCAGGGAGACTTTGCGCTCGTGCGACCTCCCGGACACCACGCCTACCCTGGCAGAGCATCAGGCTTTTGCCTTTTCAACAACATTGCCATTGCGGTGCAAGCTCAGGTGCAACGAGGGAAAAAGGTTCTTATCATCGATTTTGATGGTCACTTGGGAGACGGTACCTCCGACATTTTTTACCAGTCTGATGATGTCTTGTTCTTTTCCATGCACCAATTTCCTGCATTCCCTGGTATGGGCAGGTCCACGGAGATTGGAGAAAAAAAAGGCAAAGGATATACCATCAACATTCCGTTGCCTCCCGGCTCCGGTGATGACATTTTTCTACATGCTTTCAGAAACTATCTTTCCGTTTTTGATCAGTTTCAGCCTGATCTAATTGCTGTTTCTGCCGGCTTTGATGCGCACCGGCTGGATCCATTACTGCAATTGAATATTTCATTGTCCAGTTTTTATAAATTGGGAAAGCGAATACGAAAGATGAAAACACCCAACTTTGCCGTACTTGAAGGAGGTTACCTTGTAGAGTATCTTGAAAAGGGGGTATATAACTTTCTTGCCGGCATCAACGGAGATGACATGCCGTATGAGGAAAATGTGACTACCTCAAACCAACAAATCTGGCAACAATACGAAATGGACCTCCACGCTGGTATGTCGTGCTTGTCGCCATATTGGAAATTCTAGGCAATGCGAAGATATTTACAGCGGTTATTCTATCCTCGTAAAATAGCCGTGATCGGTGCCTCTGATCGCCCTGGTTCCGTTGGGTTTCTCCTCATGCACAACCTGTTAAATTCCGACTTTAAAGGTGAAGTATATCCCGTAAATATCAAGCATACGTCCATCGCCGGGCTCAAGAGTTATCGTCGGGTTTCCCTCTTGCCTTCGGGCATAGATCTGGCCATCATTGCAACTCCGGCGGCAAGCGTTCCCGATTTGATAACGGAATGTGGTGAAACTGGAATCGAGGCTGTAGTGATCATCTCAGCAGGCTTCAAAGATGCTGGCAAAATGGGTGTGGAACTTAAGGCTGAAATACACCGCAATGCCCTCTCCTATCCCATGAGAATCCTGGGTCCACATTGTCTGGGATTCATCAATACATCGTTGGGTTTAAATGCCAGTTTTGCAAAACATCATGCCCTTAAAGGAAATGTTGCATTTATTTCCCAGAGTGGGGCCATCAGCCTTTCTATTCTCGATTGGTCTGTGAGTCAGAATGTTGGGTTTAGCCATGTAGTTTCCACAGGGTCGATGGTGGATATAGGATTTCATGACCTGATCGATTTTTTCGGATCGGATCCTCATACAACCTGTATCCTGATTTATATGGAATCTCTTCAAAATCCAAGAGCCTTTATCAGCGCAGCCAGGGACGTTGCAAGAACAAAACCCATCATTGTTCTCAAAGCGGGAAAAAGTCTCGAAAGTGCACAGGATACCTACTCACATACCGGATCCATGGCGGGAAATGATGACGCCTTTTCGGCAGCATTCCGGAGGTCGGGTATTATCAGGGTTGATTCAATCGCACAACTATTTCATTGTGCACAGGCCCTCTCAATGGGTCTCAAACCCAGGGGTAAGAACCTCGCTATTGTAACCAACGCAGGCGGGCCCAGAATACTGGCCGTAGATTACCTCGTTCTTCAGGGTGGCCAAATTCCGGAGCTGTCCGAACAGGCATGGTCCAAACTAAACCCCGTACTTTCTTTTTCATGGAGCCACCGAAAGCCACATGATGTTCTCGAGGATGCAACATCGAATCAATACCTCGAAGCCGTAGATGCTTGTTTGCAGGAGAAAAATGTAGACGGTGTACTGGTGATTCTCATTACTCAGGATGAAAAGCTGTCAACCGACCTGGCTGAAAAAATCAGCGGGATTAAGCGAAAAGGGAAGCCTCTACTGGCATGCTGGATGGGAGAAAAGTCTGTCGAAGCAGGCCGGGCAATTCTGGAGAAAGCCAGGATCCCCAACTACCGGTTTCCGGAACGAGCTGTGGATGTTTTTCTCAAACTGCATAGCTATTACAAACACATAGAACTTCTTTATTCTTTCACACCGGCCATACCCCAACATTTCGCCCCTGAAAAGGAAAAAGTATCACGTCTTATTCAATCAAAAGCCCGAGAAGAAAGCAGGGTTTTGAATGACCTTGAGTCAAAGGAAATTCTAGCATGTTATGCCATTCCTGTAAATCGGGGAGAGATTGTTCATTCCCTGGCAGATGCCCTTGAGCATGCCGAGACTATCGGCTTTCCGGTGGTATTGAAATGGCAAATCGAAGGAATGCCACACAAAACGGATTTTGATGGCGTGCAACTCGATCTCAAAAACGCAGAAGAGTTAACCCGCGCGTATCATCATATTGTCGATAGCAAGCGCTACTCTGCCACCGAACCAGGATTGCGATCCATTTTACTGGAGAAGTACATCCAATATAGACACGAGGTATTGATTGGAGTTACAAGTGATCCCAATTTTGGACCACTATTGTCCTTTGGAATGGGTGGTATCTATGCTGAGGTCTTTCGCGATATTTCTTTCGAACTACCCCCTCTGAATATGGCATTGGCGGCAAGAATGATTGATCAAACCAGAATCTCGCAACTTTTAAGGCGATATCGCAACATTCCAGCCATCGATTTGGAGGATCTGCAATTTAATCTGATCAAAATGGCTTATCTCGTGATGGAT
>JAUILF010000126.1 GCA_030433135.1 Bacteroidia bacterium
AATGCATTCGGGAATATTTTTAGTCAGGTCAAGGCACTTTGAAGGAGCATAGCCTCAGCTACGTGACCTGAGAAGTAACGAAGACCTGGCTGAAAAGAAACCGAATGGAAACATAGTGTATGTTCTCTCAGAGTACTAAGTCAGGCATGGCGATTTATGACTCCAGCATCAATCTGTGCATCTCAGTACCCTCCTGAAGATCGCTTGTAACTGGCAAGATGTTGATAAGAAGGTAAAAACTGATTATACATGTACAACCTACTTTTCAAGGATAAGTGTAGCCTTATACATTTGGAGAAATGGGATGACAGTTAATATAATTTAGAAAAACATAATTGAGAATAAAGCGCATTTCAACGACCTTGACTCCAAATGGATCCAGCGGTTATACAAGCGATCCACCCAGGTTGCTATTGCGTACCACTGACGAATGGAGACTCCCGGAAGGTCAAGAGCCTTTCCGCCACCTTGGGGAGTTGACTAGAGTTTTGCTTCTTTTCATCAATGGAAAAGAAGGCCCCTACTGACGATGCTGTCAGCACCCTGCACGGCAGTGGTCCTAACATCAAGAAGACTGAGGACGATCGAGCAGAAATCGACCTGCCAGGGTTTTCAACCCTAAATCTTTTCATGGCATAAGAACATGCGAGAGAAGAAGCGAACTATTCATTTTCTGCCAAAAAATGACAGAACTTGATCATTAATGTAATAATCCCGGTTTATCCTATCGTAAAAAAGTACATGAACACGAATTGCAACAGGATACTGCCATCCAGTAGCCCTGAAAAATAATAGTCGTGACGGTCAGGGGTGACGTAGGCAATAGCAATGGCAGTCAATGCATAAAATGCAGACATGCCCGTAAGTTGTTGAACGGAGTAGACATTGGCAAAATAGGCAGCCACGGCCAGTAGTACGGACAAAAGTATGGATGTTAAGGCCAGGTATTTGCTGGTTTGGACCCCGAGTACCCGGGGCAAAGTCTTGATTTCGTAGAGACCATCTACTTCGATATCCCGGATGTCAAACGGAATAGTGATCCCTATGATAAAGGCCATTTTTTCCAGGGAAAGTATAACCAGTCCCTGGTCAAACTTGCCCTCCATCAGGAAATATGATACACTTACGGTTACCCACGACCAAACAATCCCAATGGCAAACAGCTTGACATAAGGAAGATCTCGGAACCTCCGGCCATTGAACACTGGCAGGATATATAACCCGGCTATGGCTATGGGCACCAGAAGAAGTACAACAACAGCAAAAGGTAATTCCAGAAAATAGTAAATCGCCCCTGTGGCAGCAATCAGGGCATAGATCACAATATGACTTCTAAACTGGTTAATGACCTCAAACCTGCGGTTTTGTACCGTTTTTTCAATATTCGTGAAACCTACCAGGCGATGAATTGCATAAACAAACAGTGTGGCGAAGAACAGAAATAAGCCATAGTCGGTATTCCACTGAAAGCCATCTTTGATCAACTCCACCTGCCATACCATCGACAGAGCTCCCAATGCAATCCAGCCATTGCTGTAGAGTATCAGGTCGATGATTTTGTACACAAACGTCATATCGGGTTACTTCACAAAGTAGAAGATACGACATCTGCGGGGGAACTCAGGAATAATAGCTTTCTTACTTCGTTACTTCGGCATTTGTGTAAGGACAAGCCTGCCTGGCGAACAAACATGGCAAACCGATTAACGATTTAATCCTGTGTATCCTGTCATCTGGTAATCGTGTTCACGATTGCGGCCCTTTTCTAATCCAACCTGGTCATTCAATCGTTTAAAACTTCTGAAATCGGCGTTCGTTAATCCCAGCCAGAGGCTGGCAAGCCTGTTCGGTGTTTACTCCGAAACTTATAGGTTTGTAAACCAAATTTCCTCTGTTTCAGGATTATTGAAATAATCTGAAATCATATCGTCAAGATATTCGGAAGGAAAAAGTTCACTTCAGTCAAGGACTTCTTTTAGTCCTTCAATATCACTTTGAACGGTGTTTCTAATTTCTGTCGTCATTATTTCTCTGTTCGTTTTTCTTGAATGCCGCACAACGTTTGTATATACCCTAGTTATGGCGTTCTACACCTAAATCTACGCAATGTTCTCAAAAGGGGATACCACTCGCGCTAACTGGATATCCGTTATGTGGGTATAGATCTCGCTGGTCTTGCTGCTCTGTACTTTCTTAGTAGTTGTATGGTTTTAAGTGATAGCGTTATGATGCGGTCTTTACTTCCCTTAGCCCTCCGAATATGGATTACTGATCCGCGGTAGGTGATATCAGAAAGTCTTAATGCCAGAGCTTCTCCAATACGTAATTCACAGGCACAACGATCTACGGCTGCAGCTTCAACCTGAGTTCAGCAACACCTTCCTGAATAGGTTCCTGTTATCGGACAATATTCTTAAAAACTTTACCATCCTTCATGATCAATGCCAGGTTGGCTTCAGCATCCTGAAGTATGGTCAGGTCTTCCAGCGGGTTACCGTCGATTAGCAACAAATCGGCGTAGGCTCCTTCGGCAATCACGCCAATTTTTACCGGGTAGGGGTTTCGCTCCCCAGATAGCTGAAGTAACTCAGCTGATTTACCCGTTGCTTGATTCAAAATCTCTGTAGGCGTAAACCATTCGGTACGAAGTTCAAATTCCTTGTTGATCGTGGATAATTCATCAAGACTCGTGATGATATCCGACCCAAAAACGATATTGTCGAAACCAACTTTCTTTGCCGCCTGGAACATGTTATCTATCCCGTCATAAGCCTGATCGTGCTTGGCTTTTTGGTCGTCGGTGTAGCCATTGGGGTGATAGGTGTAGACGATGACCTGAGGAGAGAGCCAGGTGTTGGTTTCTTTCATCAACTTCATGGTGGCTTCATCCATGAGGTTGCCATGCTCAATACATTTGACGCCATTTTCGATGGCTCTGACTATACCGGCACTGTTGTAGACATGGGCTGTCACGTAAGTGCCCCAGTCTTCTGCCGCTTCTACGGCTGCCTGGATCTCATCCGGGGTATATTGAGTTACATCCAAAGGGTCAGCATAAGATCCTGTACCTCCACCTACACATATTTTGATTTGCGATGCACCTCTACGTAGATTTTCTCTTACGGCTATCAATACCTCGGCTCTACCATCGGCGACCTGAACTTGATTGAACTTCATGAAAATGCTCGGTTCGTCGGCTACCAACTGCGAAGCGTAAGCATCCGTACGGTGATCCGAATGGCCTGAGGTTTGGGACAGCATCGGTCCGGAAGCGTATATTCTCGGGCCATCCACTATGCCCTGGTCTATCGCTTTTTTTAGCGAAAAGCAATTGCCTCCAACGTCTCTTACCGTCGTATAGCCTTGAGAAAGGTACATATTGGCCGCCTGTGTCGATACATACGCCCAGTAATATTCATCGCTATTAGCCCCCAGCCCAAAGGGCATCTGCAGCATAGTATGCGCATGCATATCCATGAAGCCAGGTGTCATTGTCCTACCCCCGGCATCTATCACCTGCGTACGACCGTCTTTGGTTACAGGGATATTCTCACCGATTTTGACGATTTTATTCTCTTGAATTAATACATCTTTTCCTTCAACCAATTTATCTGTGCCATCGAAGATTTTGGCGTTAGTGATTAAGATTTGATTGACATCGTTTTGTGCAAGGGTGTGAAAGCACAAGGCTAAAGCCATGATTGTTGTGAGAAGGGTTTTCATGTTTCAAAATCTTTTATTCTTTATAAAACTTGTAGCCCCTTACCATAAGAGACTCTTGATATTGTACTCCTTGTTCAAAATTAACATTAGATATATAATAGAGTACGTGATTATTAGCTGTTTTTTGCTCCTCGTTCGAACATACCTAATGCGGCTATAAGGTTAAGGGCCAATCCGAAGCAATTAATACAAATGGCCCCGATCCAGGTATAAATAGATTGATATAACTCCATTTGCCCAAAATTCAAGAGGTGGATAATGACACCTCCATAACCAAGCGATAGCACCATCACCCCCATAAGCACTCTATAGGGCTTCAGATTCTTTAATAACCCTGTACTCATACAAAGTGCATATATTGACATGGAAGCTGCTCCTGACAACGCATCCGTCGTTGCCCATGCTGGTTCGCCATTGCGAACTGCAAACAAACTTCCCATGTTGTACATATTGCCCAGAAAGAAGTAAATGATCTGGAGCAGTAATAGGTTATTTAAGGGAATCCTCATTTCAGAGATTACAGTACTATTCAATTATATTTTTGAAAACTTCACCATCCTTCATAATTAGTAGAAGGTTTTCTTCTGGTTCTAATAACACTTCAATGTTTTTCAATGGATCACCATTGATAAGTAAAATATCAGCGTAAGCCCCTTCCTCGATCACGCCAAGTTTACCTGGATATGGATTTCTTGGCCTGTCTGTTCGAGTGCTTCGGCATTGCCAGACGTGGCTTGTCTTAAAATTTCCGCATTGGTGAACCACTCACTACGCAGAGTGAATTCTGTCACCTGAGCTTTTTTAGACTCAATTGACGCTACCATGTCGGTACCAAATAGAACTTTAGCATTGTACTTTTTACAGGCCTTCATCAGGTTGTCCAGTCCTGTCTTGGCCATTTGTTGGCGCTCCACTTGCGCTGGCGTGAAGCTCGGTGGTGCCGGATTCATAAATAAGGCTGCCTGAGCACTGATGAACACACCTTTTTCTGCCGCGAGTTCTACCGTTTCTTCTGATATTAGATTGGCGTGTTCCAGTGATTTGGCACCAGCTTCGATCGCCATGCGAGTTGCATCGTCAGTGTAGGTATGGACAGCCACGTAAGTGTTCCATCTTTCGGCTTCACCAACAGCGGCTTTTACTTCTTCCAACGAATATTCCGTGATGTCGAGAGGGTCATACATACCTGATACCGCACCTCCTACAAACAGTTTGAGGAAATGAGCACCCTTACGGAATTGCATCCGGCTGGCTGTCAACACTTCAGGTACACCATCTGCAAAAATGACCAGACCAATATGTTCCGCATCCGTCTCTCCTGGCCCACCCATCATTCGAGGGTGAGTACAGAATGTCCTGAAGTCTCCATGCCCGGTAGTCATACCTATCGCCGCACATGCCGAATAGATACGAGGTCCGGGAAAGTATCCTTCATCTATGGCTTGTTTTGTACCCATTACCTGACCTCCTACGTCCCTAATCGTAGTAAACCCTCTCATTAAAGTATTTTCTGCCTCAACTAGGCTAAGGGCATGTTGATAATCCAGATGTGTATAGAAGTGTTCGAAAGGACCAATATTCCAAAATAAGTGGGTATGTGCATCAATGAACCCTGGGCTCAATGTAGCTCCATTTGCATCAATTATCTCGGTTCCTTCGGGAGTTTTAATATTCGATGAAATTTCAGATATTTTATTTCCTTTGACTAAAACATCTTTTCCTTCAACGAGCTTTTCTGAGCCATCAAAAATCTTTGCGTTGGTGATTAGTATTAGCTTTTCAGCTTCCTGGCAATAAGTACTATGACTTAATTGAACAATGAAGGCGAGTAAGAAAATTTTGTAACGGATACTTATTTTTGTTTGCTGCTTCTACCGATCAAGCTGTGTGCCAGCAGTCAAACCAACCTCTGGTTGGCCTCCTGGCTGCGACCCGCAGGGTGGCATCATATCGGATGTTCGGTGTTGTTTGGTTCCTTAAATAGATTTCTCAAATGCTAATATAAACCTTCTTCAAATCTATGGTGCGTTAGGTAATCGATCGTAGCATTTGTGCTCACTCCGGAACACCCAACATAAGACCTGGCCAACCGAAATCTGGTTAGATTTGGATGATTCTTGATATTCGGTAAAATTGTAACTGATAAACCGGTTAGCTGGTCATCATTCCCATCCTGTGCATCCTGTCATCTGGTAATCATGTTCAAGATTATTTGGCTCGGCTGCCAGGGCTGCCGCGACGGCAGACAGGTAATAGTAAGGTACTAATGCATCTTCCCGGTTAAAGGCAACTTACAGGACAATACTAGAAATACTTAAATGAATGTCCTGACTCGATTTTCAGAAGCGTTTCGTAAATGAGTTTGATCAGGTTTTCGACATCGTCTTTATGGGCCATTTCCACCGTGGTGTGCATGTATCTCAGTGGTAGAGAGATAAGTGCCGATGGAACGCCTTCATTAGAGTAGGCAAAGGCATCTGTGTCAGTTCCCGTTGATCTGGATGAAGCAGCCCGCTGAAAAGGAATCTTTTTCTTTTCAGCAGTTTCGATGATCATTTCCAGCAACAGGTTGTGTACCGCCGGAGCATAGGTCAGTGAAGGGCCATCACCGCATTTGGTATCACCGTGCTTTTTTTGACTGATCATCGGCGTATTGGTGTCGTGCGTTACATCAGTCACGATCGCAACATCCGGTTTGATACGATGAGCGATCATTTGAGCACCACGGAGACCGATCTCCTCCTGAACCGCATTGACAATGTATAGTGAGTACGGTAGTTTCTTCTTTTTCTCTTTGAGCAGTCGTGCTACTTCGGCAATGGCAAAACCACCAATGCGGTTGTCAAGAGCCCGCCCTACGTAGTACCTGTCATTCAGGATTTCAAGTTCTGAACTATAGGTGATGACACAGCCCACATGGACGCCCATTTCCAGTACTTCCTCTTTCTTATGAGCACCTACGTCAATAAAAATGCTGTCCAGTGCAGGTGCACTGTTCAAGTCCTTGCCGCGACGCGTATGTATAGCCGGCCATCCAAACACACCCCGAAGAATCCCTTTTTTGGTATGGATATTCACTCTCTTTGAGGGTGCGATAATATGATCGGAACCACCATTGCGTATCACGTGGATGAAGCCATCTTTCGTGATGTAATTAACAAACCATGAGATCTCATCCGCATGGCCCTCAATCACCACTTTGTAATCCTGGCCGGGATTAATCACACCATATGCGGTACCGTATTCGTCCAGTTCCCATTCGTCGACATAGGGTTTGATATAGTCGACCCACATTTTCTGACCCTCTGCTTCAAATCCGGTGGGTGATGCATTGTTTACATACCGGGTCAGGAACTCACTTGATTTTTTTCCAATTATTGCCATGTTCTAATAAAGTTAGCTTTAAGAGCTCCAGGTGGATGGGGATTGCTTCCAGGCCTGTAACAAGCTCACATCATCACTGTCTATGTATTCTTCCTCCCTGGCAACTTTTATCAGGGTTGAGTAATTGGTCAGTGTACGTACAGCCAGATTCTCTTCCTCAAATCGCTCCCTGGCAAATGACATTTCATAGGTAAAAATGGCCATCAAGCCTACTACCTCACAATCAGCATCCTGTAAAGCAGATATTGCCTCCATACTGCTACCACCGGTACTGATCAGGTCTTCAATCACCAGCGCTTTTTGCCCGGCTTCCAGTGCTCCTTCAATCCGGTTTTGTCTTCCATGTTTCTTTGCCTGGCTACGTACATAAATAAAGGGCAGGCCCAAAGCATCCGCCAACAGAGCTCCGTGTGGAATACCTGCTGTAGCTACTCCGGCCACCACATCAAAATGATCGAAATGGGTTGATTCAGCTACAAATGCTTTCTTTATCTCATTTCTTACAACTGGATAGGAAAGCGAAATTCGATTGTCACAATAGATCGGAGATTTGATGCCTGATGCCCACGTAAAAGGATTTTTCGCGTTGAGTTTAATTGCCTTTATTTGCAGCAGCAGTTTTGCGATCTTGGTAGTATAATCCATACTGGGTTGCCTATGAAAATGCTGACAAATGTACAAAATCTATATAAATGATCATCCGTTAGTCTTGATGCAGGATGAGGATATGTATGGAGTTGAAAAACAAGATGTTATCTCATTTCCTTATCTGGGAGGGAAGAAGATGATCTTGAATTGCATTGACAGGCTGGAAAAAAGTACACAGCCAACAACCATATTTTTACATAGTGATGATGTCAAGGCGTTATGGACTGATTTCAAGTCCCTGTTCAAAGGTGTTAAAGCAGCAGGGGGAATAGTTACTAGGGCTGAGGATGAAATACTCTTTATCCATCGTATGGGTCGCTGGGATTTACCCAAAGGCAAGAGGGAAAGCGATGAAAAATACCGGCAAACTGCCATACGGGAAGTGTTGGAGGAAACCGGTCTCGCCTGTGACATTCATCAGCATTTGATCGATACCCGGCACACCTACAGGGATAGAAAAGGCAGGCGTATTCTCAAGAAGACGAGATGGTATCTGATGGATGCTATTTCGCAGGAAGTTACGCTTCAGACCGAGGAGCAAATAGATGACTATTATTGGGGGTCCCCCGGGAAATTTCTGGCGAGTGATAAACTAACCTATGAGAGCATCAGGGATGTTGTACGGAGTTATGTCGACACTTCCCGGTCTAACTCATGACTACTTCAAGATCGACATACCAAATCCCGGCGCATCTGACACCGTTTTCTTACCATCCACCAGGGGATACGTTCCAAAATCGATATCATCTGACAGACAGGTGACGCCTTCTATGGTAGGTACTCCTCCATACGCTGCGGCATAGTGGCAGATATAATGCGTTTTCAGCATGTTACCCCAGGCGTGAGGACTGGCCAGTATGTTTTCGCTGCGAAGCCTGGTTCCAAGCTTCATCCAATTGGTGAAGCCAAGTCCATAGATGTCTTCCAGGTAAACATCAAGTACTTTATCACTTGCCATTTCCATGCAAAGTTCAAATTGAGGCCTCGCCTCTCCATCGGCGTAATAGGTCCTTTCAAATCCATTTTGATTCATCCATTGCCGGAGTTCCCTGCCCAACCGGGCATCTTCCGTAAACGGTTCTTCTACCCAAAACAATGGAATGTCCCCGATACCCTTGAGAAAAGCTTTAGTATCGTCCAGTGAATACATGTCGTTGGAATCCACCAGAATTTCAACCTGCCTATCCCTAAAAGCGTCATAGATGGCTTTCACCACCTCAATATCTTTGGCAAGTCCGGCTTCATGCGGATACCATCTTCCACTTCTTCCAATCTTCACCTTTAGTTGACGGTAACCATAATCATAGTCCCATGCACAGTTTTCCAGGATGGCGTCAATTCCCTTGGTTTTATTTTCGGGATTCAACTCATCGAGATAGATCATACCACTATAGGTAGTATTTGCTTTTGTACCCTTGTTATCCAAAAGCTGATAAACCGGTTTATCCAGAATGATGCCCATCAGATCGTGTAGGGCAAAGTCCAGACTTTTGTCCACAGACGCCAGAATTCCCGTGCCGGGTTGAATGAGATCACCTACTGCCTTGCCTGACACAAATTGAGTGTGGTTTTCCGCTTCCTTTTGGGACAATCCCCATCCCATGGCCCCTTGATCGGTATGGATTTTTAGTACGATCAATTTCTTGTCCTGTCCGTGGAAATCAATTCTCCCGTTTTTTCCGACAAAGCGTGGCCAGTGGTAGTTCAGCTCCACAACTTCAGTGTGACTGATCTTGTGTTTGTCCAGTTCCGGATATTGGGCTTTGGTAGCTTCAGAAAAAATACCAGGTATCAACCCTCCCGCAGTCAGGCCGGTAGTTGACTTAATGAATTGTCGTCTCTGCATAGCTGGTTCCTGTTCTTTCCTGATATTCTCCGGGAATATTCATTAGAATTCCTACTACGAGCCAAATATACTGCAAATACGGGCACATAAGCACTTTTTGATTCTCACCATGATGGTGACCATGTTTCCGAGTCAAAAAGTCCTTGGAGTGCCCGTCTTTATTGCCTATTTGACTCTCATTACGTAATCCCAATGCATAATCCCGGATTAACAAATTTTGCTGCATGGTCAAAGCCTGACCTTACATCCCGGACCAGGTTTGACCATCATGGCGTCTGCCGGTAATCTGCCAGTATTTGTAGTAGCAAATCCACATGTTCACGGTGGGTGCGAAAGACGAGTATACAGATCCTCAACCAGAAAACATTATCAATGGTAGTGGTTGACAGGTAGATTTGGCCTCCTTGCTGCAGATGGGTGGTCAATTGCTGATTTAGGTCATTGGCAGTGTTGGTGTCAGGGTGATCTATTCTGAAGAGACATACGGACAGGGTCGGCTTTGGCCCCGTGACATAACCCAGGGCCGACACCTTTTCGTAGAAGTATTGAGTGAGTTCCAGTTTCTCCTGAAGGGCTGCTCTGAATGGTCTGACACCGAAAAGTTGTAATGACATCCACATCCGCAATCCCCTGAAATGCCGGGTCAGTTCGGGAGAGAAGTCGGCAGGGCTGTAGTCGTCGTAGTCCTGCGAGAATGAATCTTGCATATAGTTTGCCCGGTAAGCATGGGTGGCTAAAACAGACTTGCGATGTTTGATGATGACTGCGCCGGTGCCATAGGGAAGAAACAACCCTTTGTGGGGATCCATGACCACGGAGTCGGACCTGTCTATACCGGAGAATAGCTTTTTGGCCTGCTCCACCAACAGGAAAAATCCGCCATAGGCTGCATCGACATGGAACCAGCATTCGTATTTCCCGGCAACGTCAGCTATCTCATTCAATGGGTCGATAATACCCAGGTCAGTACTACCTGCAGATGCTACTAACATAAAGGGATTCAATTGGTTGGATAGGTCATCTTCGATAGTCTGTTGAAGTGCTTTGATATCCATGGTGAAGTCATCCTGCATAGGGATGATACGCAATACTACCTCTGATAATCCGGCAATTCGGAGTGCCTTAAGTATACAGTGATGTACCTGGCGCGTCAGGTATACGACGGATGTTCTTATTCTTTCAGGGGTGATCCGGTGATGATCTCTGGCAGTCGTTATGGCGGTAAGGGTAGCCATTGATCCCCCTGATGAGAGATTACCTACAGCATCATCGGGATAGCCTACCAGTTCTGCCATCCATTTGACCATCAGGTACTCCATATGGGCAGCCCCCGGGTTTGCGTAGTGAATTCCAGCATACCTGTTCGTGACCGCCGCAATAAAGTCACCCACTGCTCCGGGTATTACTCCGCCACCAGGAACGTACCCCATGTGTCGTGCTCCCGCAGGATTGATTCCTACGGTATCTACCGACTGATACAGTCTTTGGAGCAGCTCTTCCAACTTTCGAGGCTCTTCTTCAACTGTGAGGCTTTCAAGGATGTCGATGGCTTCCTTATCTTCACGGTATACCGGTATATCGTCCATCTTACTCACAAATCGATGTGCATAGGCTGTCATCTGCTCAAACCAGTTAGATATGGTTTGATGGTCCGGTTCAAGTTTTCGACTCCATTGTTCCAATTCCAAAAGGTTGGTTTTCATATAGTGATCAAATTACCTTGTATTGAGAAGTTGTGATGTTGTGGTTGTAAAGTAAAATATTATGATCTTTGAACCCAATGACCAGGCATCTATTGCAATCAAACGATTTCCAGGGTGAAATCGATCAGTTGTGAACAGCAGATGGCCGGGTCTGTCAAACTAACCTACACAGATGAAACTAGCGGTTTTTCCCGGTTCCTTTGATCCCATTACCGTGGGACATGTGGATATTGTCAAAAGAGCGGTTCCCATTTTTGATGAAATCATAGTGGCCATAGGGATCAACACCCAGAAGCAGTATCTCTTTTCACTGGAGAAAAGACAAAAGTGGTTGGAAGAAGTATTTGCCAATGAAAAGAAAGTCCATATCGAAACCGACGAAGGACTGACCGCCCATTATTGCAGGGAACGTGGTGCCCGGTACATGATCAGGGGATTGCGAAATGCGTCTGATTTCGATTATGAGAAGACGATCAGTCAGCTCAACCACATTGTAGGTGGTGATCTGGAGACTGTTTTCTTTATCAGTCAGCCGCAATTCTCACATATCTCTTCAACCATCGTGCGAGAGATCATCACCGGGCAAGGTGATGCCAGTCCATTTGTGCCCCCTCAGGTGCGATTCTGACAAAATAGATTGCCCCCTCAATACTTTTACGGTTTGGCAATTTTGTCTTCAGCCTCTTCAAGACCATGGAGTAGTGGATTAGTCTAATTAGCCTTAATATTGTGGTCAAATAAAGTGGTCAAATATGTCAAATGCTATCTATCAACTACCCCGTACCTACAATGAACCTGTTTTGTCTTATGCTCCCGGCACTGCGGAGAGAGAAGAAGTAAAAAAAGCGCTCGAGGCACTTCCCGCCGAACAATGGGATATTCCCATGGTGATAGGAGGGAAGGAAGTGCGAACCAGAAAATCTGTGAAGATCAGTCCTCCCCATGCTCATGAACAGGTGATCGGCAGCTATAGTATGGGCTCTTCCAGGCATGTGAAGGATGCTATTAAGGCTGCGCTGGACGCAAAGGCTGACTGGGAAAATATGCCCTGGCAGGATCGGGCTTCAATTTTTCTGAAAGCCGCTGATCTGGTGGCAGGTCCTTATCGAAGCAGGATGAATGCAGCGACGATGTTGGGACAGTCTAAAAATATATACCAGTCCGAGATCGATGCCGTCGCTGAAATGGCCGATTTCTTTCGGTTTAATGCCAGGTTCATGCATGAGATCTACGTGCAACAACCGGAAAGTGTACCGGGTGTATGGAATCGCATGGAATATCGTCCTCTCGAGGGATTTGTCTTCGCTATAACGCCCTTCAATTTCACTTCCATTGCCGGTAATTTACCATCTGCACCGGCCCTGATGGGTAATACCGTTGTCTGGAAACCTGCCACCACACAGATTTATTCGGCACATGTGATCATGGAGATTCTGCAGGAAGCAGGCCTGCCTCCTGGTGTGATCAATCTCGTGTTTGCGGATGGCCCGGCTGCCGGAAAAGTAATCTTTGCACATAAAGACTTTGCCGGTTTACATTTTACCGGAAGTACCGGCGTCTTTCAAACACTCTGGAAGACCATTGGTGAAAATATTGGTCGCTATCGAAGCTACCCCAGAATTGTGGGAGAGACAGGAGGTAAAGATTTTGTCATAGCTCATCCATCAGCGGATGCCAAATTGCTGGCCACGGCATTGTCCCGGGGGGTATTTGAATTCCAGGGGCAAAAATGTTCTGCAGCCTCCCGGGCATACATCCCACGTAATCTTTGGAAGGACGTCAGTAAATATTTGAGGGAAGATCTTGCTTCTTTCAAAATGGGTGGTCCGGAGGACTTTGGCAATTTCATCAATGCCGTGATTGATGAAAAGGCATTTGACAAGATCTCGGGGTATATAAAGAAAGCCAGATCTGCCAAATCAGCCTCCATTGTAGCGGGTGGTGAATTTGAGAAGAAAGAAGGGTATTTCATTGAGCCCACGGTGATCAAAACCAGGGATGCCAATTTCAAGACGATGCAGGAGGAGATTTTCGGGCCTGTACTTACTGTTTATGTTTACGATGAAAATAAATACAGTGAGACCCTTGAACTGGTTGATAAGACGTCACCTTATGCTTTAACCGGAGCTATATTTTCAACAGATAGACAGCCTGTTATAGAAGCGGTGGAGGCACTTAGAAATTCAGCCGGTAATTTTTACATCAATGATAAACCTACTGGAGCCGTGGTTGGCCAGCAGCCATTTGGCGGAGCCAGAGCCAGCGGTACCAACGATAAGGCAGGCTCCATTCTCAACTTGTATCGATGGATTTCTCCACGGACGATCAAAGAGAACTTTGTACCACCGGTTGATTATCGTTATCCTTTCCTGGGTGAAGAATAGTCCGGGAGTTAGATTTATGACGGCCAGGTAACTTTTTTGGATTGAATGCCGTCCTGATCGTAATAAGCTGGTCAAATGCGGACATTCATTGGTGGAAAATGGATGCCGTTTGATCTATTTGAATCGGATAGCAATATCCAAATCCCTAATTTTGCACAATATTATAGTGTCAACCTTAAACATTTTCATGAAAAAGTATTCAATGTTATTAGTAGTGTGCCTGATCACACTGTGGATTCAAGCCGAGGCACAAGTCAGTGCCCATTTGTTTCGCTATCCTGATGTATCTGCCACCCAGATCACCTTTACGTACGGAGGAGATATCTGGATTGTGTCCAAGGAAGGTGGTCTTGCAATCAAGTTAAGTTCACCGGTGGGAGCAGAGATTGCACCGAAATTTTCACCGGATGGATCCGAAATTGCCTTTAGTGGCAACTATGATGGCAATATGGACATATATGTGATCCCCTCGCAGGGAGGTCTTCCTCAGCGTGTGACTCACCATGGTATGGCTGACCGGATTCAGGACTGGTACCCTGATGGAGAATGGCTCTACTATACGAGTTCCATGCACAGCGAGAAGCAACGTTTCAATCAATTCTATAAAATTCCAAAAGAAGGAGGTCTCCCGGAGAAGCTTCCTATGGCTTACGGAGAGTTTGGTAGCATGAATGCCGATGCCACCAAAATAGCCTTTACCGATAAATCCAGAGCTTCACGGACGTGGAAGCGATATAAAGGTGGAATGGCTGCCGATATCTTCGTATTTGACCTCAACAGCTATGAATCGAAGAATATAACCGATCATGAGGCCAATGACGAGATGCCGATGTGGCACGATGACCGGGTCTACTACATTTCTGATAAAGGACCTGAGCAGCGCTTCAACATTTGGTACTATGATTTGAAATCGGAGGAGAACAAACAGGTGACTGAATTTTCAGATTATGATGTACATATGCCTTCTATCGGACCAGAAGAGTTGGTCTTTGCGGCTGGTGGTGACATTTACCTGCTGGACCTTGCCTCTCATGAAACCAAAAAGGTTGATATCCAGGTTACATCGGACTTGATGTCAGTTAAACCAAGGAAGGAATCAGCCGAAGATTACCTGGCTAATGTGGATATAGCACCCGATGGTAAGCGTGCAGTAGTCGAGGCTAGGGGAGAACTGTTTTCCTTGCCGGCGGAGAAAGGGATTGTCCAGAATTTATCCCGCACTCCGGGTTATGCCGAAAGGTATCCGGCCTGGTCTCCCAATGGACGTTATATTGCCTACTGGAGCGACCAGACCGGCGAATATGAACTAACAGTGCGTGATCTCAAGGAGGGGAACAAGTTGAACTACGGCCAATCGATCACCGATGCCTGCATAGACTGGGACACGACCGAAACCGTGCTGCGCCAGCTTGCCAAGGACGTAGGCGAACGCGCCAAGGTCAAGGAACGGGCGGTCGCCTGATCAATCAGCGCGCGGTAATCCGGGGCAGGCAGCCTCCCATGCAAACCGGATTACCGCATGCTGTCTCATGCTAGGGTTGACGCTCGATGCACTGCCTGGAGGAAGGTCGCGGCTTTTTTGGCGGCTGGCACCTCCGCTTTCCGCAAGTGTGCCGGCTTCCGGGGGCATACTTGATGCTGGCGGGAGCCGCGCGGCACGGGAGTTGAGCAAAAGATGATGGACCGCCGGACCTTTCTCAGCGCATCCGCTGCCGGATTGATCGGCAGCCTCTGGTCTGGATCGGTAAGCATCGCAAACGACAAGGCAAATTGGAACGGTGGTCCGGACCTGCCCCTGCCGCTTCAGGAAATCTACGGGACCTTTCATGAGGGTGAGATCTGGATTGCGGGCGGGTTGACGGTTTCGGAAGGCGCCGTCGGCATCTCGAACCGGAGCCTGGTGCTCGATCCCCGCACGCTCCGCTGGCGCGATGGCCCGGCGCTGCCGGAACCGGTGCACCATCCGCAACTGGTCAGTGCCGACGGCAGGCTGCACCTGATCGTGCACGACC
>JAUILF010000534.1 GCA_030433135.1 Bacteroidia bacterium
TGGACTCAGGAGGATCCATGTTATGGTTATGCTGAACATCTAATAACGGTCAATCGGCCTACTGACCTCAGGTCGGGAGAAAACACTGTCGTAACAGGAAAGACCCCTTTGATTGATGGGCAAATGGTGCATGGTATGGAAGTCCAGTACCCGGGAATCATGATCAAGGTAAAGTATCGCAGACCTAACGATAAAGGCGTACACATCAACACCGGCATTTATGAGGGACGGCCACATTATATTGTAAATACGGCTTCTGCCATATATTATTACGACAAGTCAGGTGGTGGTTTGTCCCGGATGATCGATCCCTCCGGTCATGACTGGATAGACTTTCGGATGGAACCCTGGGGTGAGTATCCTGCATCAGCGGCTTCTGCCTATAGAGGAATCCCTAACTTTGTGCATGGTTCATCTGAGTCAGGAGCTGGACACCCTGGTCATGACCAATGTGTCAGCGAGGTGCGACTGGACAACAGAATAAACACCAAATCTAAAAGTGGAGCGTGGGAATGGACCTGGACATTTTATCCCGATCATGCTGAAGTCGAAGTGATAAAATCAGACCCGGAACACCCATACTGGTTCTTATATGAAGGAGTTCCCGGTGGTGTATTTGATCCCGATCGGCAGTATTTTGGCACCAGCACGGGAGGAACCTCCCGGGATCTTCCGGATTACTATCGTGGGGATGAAATATATGATCAATGGGAATGGGCTTATTTTGGGCATGATGATGTAGACAGGGTATTATATGTTGCTCACGAAGAAAGAGACCAACTGCCGGATACCTTTGGTTATCTGGGTTCCGACTCCACGGGTATTAGTGCAAATGATGGAATGGTGGTATTTGGATTCGGTAGGGAAAAAGGAGCAAAACCCCTTTTACAGGGTTCCAACAGGTTTTTGGTTGGTTTTATGGAAGTAAGATCAGATGAAATTGATTATTCAGATATCTCTTCCAGAATTGAAGCTTTACGTCAATAGATATTACCAATCCCAGAAGTGTTTTTTCACGGGTGTTTCCCTGCTTAACACCTGGGGATACTCCGTCGAGGCTTTTTTCAGATATGGGGATGACTCGGGAATCGATAATCTGTCCTCAGTAAGATTTAATCTGTTCTTATGCCAGCCTTTTTGAATATCCATAGGATCGTGAATTCTGCGTATATATTTCTCACGAGCATGCCGTTCATTAAGTACGATATAATGCCGCAAAGTTTGATTTGTGGGAAAAATTGAAATGTTTTCACCTTTTAATTTATGCCCGGCCATCGTCAGGTTTTCCAGGTTTGAATCACGTCGATAGGCTCGGTTTAGTCTGTTTTCGTGTGGCTGAAAAAAATAGTATCGCTGGAAAGCCAGGTAGTTACTCTTTTGCGGATGATCTGAATCCGGTAAAAAAACCATCTCATCAAAGTTGATGACATTGTGCTCAGTCTGATTTACACTTTCAATAAGATTTCGCAGTGATTGTCCATCCCGCCCCTCAATTATCTCATCAACATCGTGATGTACAACCCATTGATGGGGTAGTTGCTTTATTATTTCGTGTTTTTTTCGTAGTTGATCAGTGAGCGAGAAATATCCCTTAAAAGGCAATGTTATTACATCTATTACCGGACCATTTCGAAACTCTCTTAGGATAAACCTGGTGTCATCTGTAGATTCATTGTCAAGGATTACTACATCAATACTTTGAGCATGGAGGACACTAAGTAGAGTTCTCAGGTACTGAGATGCATTATGTGTGGCAACAATGGCGCAAATACTAACTTTACTTTTAGGGTGACGGAAGTCAGAAAACTTAAAATCTGTAGTATTCATAGACCTTGAATCACGGGACCAGATAAATGATGTAATTCAGCCTTTTCACCCGTGAAGATTGCCTTCATCTCCAGATCTGGATCAGCTTTGACAGCATTAACAAGTTTGACAGCAGCCTCTCGAATGGTCTTTTGTACTTTTTTTCGCTGTTCAGATCCAAATCCGGTTTTTTCAGAATGAGTAAGAGACTGGCGATGAATTCTACGATGATATAGAATGTCCGGAAGATTTATTACTCGTCCACCCAGCACAGCTCTGCGAACAAACTCACTATCAGCTCCAAATCTGAATCCGGTTGAGAGTCCACCAACACGGTGAAAGAATGCTCTGTCCAGAAGAGTAGTACTCAGTAAGCAACCCATGCTGAAAGTCTTCTCTAACATTTGTTCCCTGGGGTTTGAAGGCAAGATTGGACGTTTTTCGCCCGACTCATACTCATAATAATATTCTAATTGGCAGCCTACCATATCCAGGTCGTTAGATTCCATGGCAGTATTTAGAGCCTTTAGCCGATTGTGATCTGACCAGTCGTCACTGTCTTGCAACATAATGCGTTGATGACAAGTGTTTTCGAAGACTGCCTGATGGATGCGAAAAGGGCCGCCATTTGTTGCCGTCCTCATAAATGTAACCTGAGGGTATTTTGACATACTATGTATGGGAAGGGTGTCTGAACAATCATCAACCACCAGGATATTGGTGGGTGAAACTGTTTGTTTCAGTATGGATTCAATGCATTGGTCGAGCCATTGATGTGTTTGGTAATGTGGAATCAGCGCAAGTACCGACATGTGCAGTATTTGGTTAATTGGTAGAATTCCTATTTGGGGAATCAGAAGCGATGATGTTTCGAATAAGCGGAGTCCATCCCAGAAACCGTTCGACCAGTTTGGTGAATTTTCGACCGAAACGAAATGAATAGGAATTCTTTATTTGTTGAATCTCTTTATTCTTTTGAGCAGTTATATTGTTGATTATGTGAAGGTGTTTCTCCTTAGGTAATGAATTCGAGCCTTTTGAACTATTTCTCATAGTCGAGAGTTTGTCGT
>JAUILF010000535.1 GCA_030433135.1 Bacteroidia bacterium
GCCCGTGGACTGGCAGAGCGGTTTAGCAATGAGAGCCAGGCACGTATCGTCTCGGGGTGTGATGTTGATCAACAGAAACTGGACTTATTTGTCAGTCATGTCAAAAAAGTTACGGCTGAAAATGCCGGTGGGGCCATTAGTGCACAAGCTTTTTCAGATTATCACGAGGTCCTGGACAGTGATCAGGTAGATGCTGTGGTTATTAGTACTCCCGATCACTGGCATGCCGTTATGTCAGTGGATGCCATGAGGGCCGGTAAAGATGTGTATTGTGAAAAGCCACTGGCACATACGGTGGAAGAGGGAAGGCGCATCGTGGAAGCAACCCAAAAATATGACAAGATCCTTCAGACCGGTAGCATGCAGCGTTCGCGAGAAGGATTCAGACACGCGGTCGAATTGGTACGCAACGGATATTTGGGGGAAATCACGAAGGTGGTAGTTAATGTGGGAGATCCGGCCATCCGCTGCGATCTAAAAGCCGAGAATGTACCTTCTGGACTCAACTGGGAAGACTGGGTCGGTCCTTCTACCTATACAGGCGGCTACAATCCATTTATTGCCCCACCTATTGAAGATGATTCCTGGGCACAATGGCGACAATTCAAGGAATTTGGTGGTGGAATTCTCAGTGATTGGGGTGCCCATATGTTTGATATAGCACAATGGGGTCTCGATATGGACGACAGTGGTCCGGTACTGTTTGTACCTCCATCTGATCCACTGGCTACCCGTGGCCTGAAGATGATCTATGACAGCGGTATCGAGATGGTTCACGAAGATTTTGAAAGGGGCTGGGCGGTACGATTTATTGGAACCGAAGGTACTCTGGATGTGAGCCGTCAATTTCTGGATTCAAACCCTGCTCACATAGCTGAAGTCAAGATCGGAGATGATGAAAAACACGTTTACCACAGCGACAATCATTATCTGGACTGGCTTAATGCAGTGAAACAACGTTCACAACCCATCTGCGACGCCGAAACCGGGCACCGTTCGTCAAGTGTATGCAACCTGGCCAACATTGCCTACGAAATGCGTAAACCACTGCGATGGGATCCGGAAAAAGAAAAATTTGCCAAAAACAAGGATGCCAACGCCCTGCTCGGTAAAAAGTATAAGAACCCTTATAAGCTGAAGAAGTAAATTTTGCCACTGTGAGTATTCATCTTAAAGCTTGAGGTTATGAAAAGGGACCTGGAGTTAAGAGATAGCGACCTGGTGACATTGGAGTCGAACAGTCATTCAACCTGCCGGGGATACTATTTCACCTAACATGCACCCGCCTACCTAAGTCTGTCTGTCCCTCTCAGGGCCAATCATGTAACCTCTAAAAGCTGTGATGCGCACTTACCTGAATCTGGTTTTTACCCCATTGATCGGTCACCTGTCGCATCCATCCCAGCTGCACCTTTATCGGATTGGCAATTACATAACCTAAACCAGTGTAGAATCGGTTTCGATCAAAAATCTCCACTCTACGGCCATCACCGATGTCTCTCTGGCCATTGAGAAACAACTCGTTATACAAGGCAAAGTAAAACGTACCCGGATCAAACGAATCACTGTTGAGCGCAATGTTGACAAAGAGATTGTACCGGTATCTGGTGCGAAAATCCTGGTTATCCACAAACCGCTGTTCGAACCTAAAACGGTGCGTCAGATAAATCCTACTGTCACCAATCCGTTGAGGTATCAGTGCTTCCTGATAAATCCTGCTTTCCCCGGTAGTACTGTTATCATCTGATCCAAAAGCACCGGTCTGAATGTTGGCATACCCCAGGGTAAACTTTACAGTGGTGTTGCGGGGAGTATAGGTAAAGCCACCTCTCAGCAACAATTGCTCGAGGTCACCGATGACATTCCAGTTTCGATACTGGACATCACCCTGGAGTCCCCAGGGGCTGTCCCCAAACTGTGCCGACCAAAAGTACATGTACCAGGCACCCAGATCGTCATCTTCTATCTGACTGCTGGCAGAAAATGACATTAAGATCAACAATGGTATTATCCAAACTTTTCCCATATTCCGTGTTAAATTTCCCTCATTTCTTGTGACCACTTTCAATACAAAGAGACAAGCCTATTGCCATTTTGTTCAACCGATCACTTCAGGATACAAAGAAAAGGATTTCCTTTTTCTTTGAATCTTATTGGCGCTGATGTTTGCTGCTACACCTATATTCTTATCTTGAGTTGAATCATTGGAGAACTGCCACCTATAGACAAAAATGTTACAGGATGGCCCATATTAGAAAAGGAACTTTATCCGTGTGGGGTGGAGAAATGGATCAATTCTCCGAAGGTGCAACCACTCCTCCAATTTACCACAGTGTCACTTTTGCATACGACGATCTAGACCACTGGCATGAGGTAGCGCTGGGAAACAAACGGGGACACATTTACAGCAGAAATACCAATCCCACTGTTTCTGTATTGGAGGAAAAAATACAACTCCTTGAAAGTGGTGAATCTGCCATCGCGTTTTCGAGTGGAATGGGGGCTATTAGCAATACCTTGTTTACGTTTTTACAGGCGGGTAGTAAAGTTATCTCCATCAAAGATTCATACGGAGGTACCAGTAAGCTGTTTATGGACATTCTGCCGGGATATAAAGTTTCAGTAGAGCTATTGGACACAACAGATCATGATCAGCTTGAATACGAAATATCAAGGGGTTGTGATCTTGTGTATCTGGAAACTCCTACCAATCCTACTCTCAAGATTCTGGATATCAAAAGACTTTCACAAGCCGCCAGGAAGGTGGGTGCCATAGTGGTAGTCGACAATACCTTTGCCACACCCATCAACCAGAATCCCCTGTCCCTGGGTGCTGATCTTGTCATCCATAGTGCCACGAAATATCTATCCGGTC
>JAUILF010000127.1 GCA_030433135.1 Bacteroidia bacterium
CATGAAGCTCTGCCGCTTCAAAAACACCCCACTGATCCCTCAACATTTTCAACACCGCAAACCGAGACCCATGGTCCCGGCAATTTGCCCTGCCCGCAAGGAGTTTTCGATGAAAGTCAGCAACTCATTCACCGTTGAATTTCATCCCGTCACCCTGAAAGGATTTCAGGTGATCACCTGCCCCTGGCGAAATGCAGATGTAGCACTCAATCAGTTGGAAGACTGGCAACGTTTCCAGAAACACGCTAATCCTGCCCTTGCCAAAAACTACCTGGGTATGATGCAAACCGTTTGGTCCGGAGCAGGTGGGTTTATGAGGCGCTGGAAGGAGGGTGCCGGTGCTCAAAGAGCAGACGATTCTCTTAGTCCGGTCTGGTGCTTTGATATGTTATCCCGGCAATGGTAGGCTTCATTTTACACCTGCCTACATCTGTTCAGCGAAAAAGATAGCATTCATCATCAACTTGTTGGTCCCATACCAGAAAGCCCTGAAATTGGTGTTATCGGTAAAGAGAATAATGTTCCCGCGCCCAACCGGCTTATGAACAAATGGCCTGGTACCACGTAATGCTTCCAGGTTGATGTCGCTAATGTAGCCACTTACCAGGGGTTCGTCGGTGTACCTGATGGGATTGTGATAACTCACACTATCGGTTTTGATAAACACCGTGGTGTTTCGAAAAAGATTAATGGTATCCTGATCATATCCAAAACTAATCGGATGTGCCCGGTCGATTTTGGCCTGGAAAATGGCTCCGCCGATCACCTGTGCTCCATTGAATGCATTTTGCTGATCATAGGTGATGTTTTCTGCAGGATTTTCAGTCTCTACAAAGTCAAGATCCAGAAACTCATTACGATCCAGCCACCTGGCACCATTGCGGAAGGTAATGAGTGTACCACCTTCCCGTACCCAATCCTTTACTTTGTCGGTCTGATCCTTATCCAGGGCGCGTCCCCAACTGTTGGGCAAAATCATATCGGTATAGTCCTTCAGGTCTGCCCGGTTAATAGAGCTTACATCGAGCTTGGTCACCTTCATGGCAAACCTCGTATCAAGTAGATGCCAGATTTCACCCGCATCGTAAGAGGTGATACCTTCACCCACCATCAGGGCAACTTTCGCAGGCGCAACATTCCGAATCCGCCGGCTACCCAGATTAATGCCCTCCGTATAACCTGAAGGCAGGGAATAAATATCAACATGAGCCTCATCGGCAACGGTCTGCAAGTATTGCCATAGCTCTTCACTATCCATTTTTTGGTTCTGGACGGGTATCACAATCGAACCATAATCAAAGTCCTTTGCATCATAGCTAAAGGGTTTCATACTTACCTTGGCACGCAGTCCCTTATTCAATATCGCGTTGAGAGCCCTGGGTGTATAGTATCCTCCCCAGGGCATGATGTAAGCGTATTCACTCTTTTCAAAGGTCATTGCTGGGGGAAGCTCCAGGGAGTTTAGACTACTACCAGCGAGACTGGCTGGAGCTGCATCAGTAAAGTCAAGATTAAAGGCCAGGTCAAAACTCCAGGCTGAAATATCATAAAACAGACTATCGGTAAAGGTGGTCCGTTTTTCAAACATGGCCTCAAGCAAAAGGCTGTGTTTCTGGTTTTTGGGGACCACATAACTGCTGGCTGGGGAAAAGTCTTTGCCATGCTGACTAAACTCCTCACTGAGTGTATAAACTTCAATTTTATGTCTTTGCAGAATCTCGGCCAGGTGAAAAGCTCTGGCAGGATCAATCTGACTGCCAAAAATGTAAGCATCACTGCCCGCATTGTTCCTGGTCTCCACAAAGAAATCTCTTTGATAATCCAAGAGTTTCTGCCGCATATTGACAGCGGCTTCCAGCGTAGACAGGAAGGCCGTAAACTGATTTCTTACGGTAAAAGGAAAAGTAAGCAGGCCATTATCGGTTTCCTGAGCATGTCCCCGGGAACTACCCTGCTCAAATAGAATTCCAATACCTCCGTTGACATCCGGAAAAGTCGACCCCTTTCCATAGTAGTAGTCATCATAATCTTCTTTGCTATAATATAAAGACCCCAACTTATCCAGGGCCCTGGCATGGTATCCGGCAATTTCACCCGTCAATTGTTGATTCAGTTCCGGTGTGAGCGGGTGTGTACGCGAGGGAATACCCGGTTGGAAAAAAAAGGTAGAATTACTACCCATTTCGTGATGGTCGGTTAAAATATTAGGGTACCAGTTGTGAAAGGTTTCAATGCGCACCCTGGATTCGGGCAACTGCACCGGCAACCAGTCTCGATTCATGTCAAACCAATAGTGGTTGGTACGTCCTCCCGGCCATACTTCATCGTATTCTCGATCCTGTGGATCAGAATTTATATGTTGACTTTTGTGGGTATTAACCCATTGGGAAAATCGCTGTAGTCCATCCGGATTAAAACAAGGGTCAAATAAAATGATCGTATTGTTCAAGAGCTCATCCATCTCCGAACCTTGTCCTGCTGCCAGGTGGTAGACTGCCAGCAGTCCCGCATTGGCTCCACTGGCTTCATTGCCATGAATACTCATACCCTGGTAGGTGATCACCGGCATATTTTCGGTGTCAAGTGAACCAGAGCCCTCTTCGGTCAGAGCTACATGCTGTTGCCGAATCTCCTCCAGATTATTGTGATTTTCAGGTGAGGTAATAATGAGCAATGGAAGTGGCCGGCCTTCAAATGTATGACCTCTATCTTGCAAAATTATGCGGGGAGATGCTTCAGCCATTTCTTTCATGAAATAAATCAGCTGGTCATGACTGACGTGCCAGGTGCCGGGCACCCATCCCAGAATTTCCTGCGGTTTTGGAATATCCTGATCATAGGTGATGTCCTGTGGGAGATAATAATCAAGGGTTGGTGGAGCTATCTGGGCAAGGGAAACCTGCACAAAACAAGCCAGGATCAGGAGGGTTACATAGAGCTTTCGAAACATACGTGAAGTAACTTTAAATAAATCAAGTGTGATAACAAACTCAAAACTAAATATTTAAGGCATACTGTCGAATGATAAGTATGGGAACCGATTAGGTTCACGGTAAAAATTGTCATATCCAGGGGAGCTAAATTGAGAACCAATCTCATCGGGTTCTTTTCCTAGCCCGACTTGGAACCACGGTAATGTGTGACTTACAAATTTCCCTAAAATTCTAGGTTTGGAGGAACTCCAATTGATAAAAAGTCTATTTTACTCTGAACGATATGAAGTGGGTACGGGGTAACTCATGGCATTAGTGCATCCCTGTCTGGAACTTGACGGCTCTCATCCCTTGTGGTGTTTTACCTTCCCATATTTTTCATGACGCTACTGCTGATGCATTGTTATGGCCCACTGCCGTGGGGGCGTCCTTTGGCATTGCCCCAAAGGACCAAAGGTCTAGTCAACTCCACGAGGTGGCGGGAAAGGTTCTAACTTTCCTGGGTTCTTTCGCTTTAGGTGTATTTTTTACAGCCAGGGTGGATCGCTTGTATAACCGCTGGATCCATTTGAAATTAAGATAGCAAATTAACCTTGTTTTTGTTCGTAATCTACTGATTTCCTATACATTAACACTCTATGACTCAAATGGATAAGGCTACATTTATCTTTAAAACTAATTCTCTTGTAATTCAAAGACTATCCTTTTCAAACCTACTTTCAAGTTACAAGCGATCTTGATGGCCACTGGGAGTTGACGTCACTCAACACGAAACTTGCACCATAGCAAATAAAAGGCATCGCAGGTATGAAGGTCGCTACAACATGGCAACTGATGTCACCAAAGTAGCAAGTTGAGGGAGATTTGTCATGCGCACCCCAGCAATCTCCAGCTACAGTCATCAAAAAATGGTTAAATTACCCGTACACAAACATCCTGACGGGTCCAGGATTCAGAAAAGAGAGTATGACTGACAACGAAAAATTCATCCTGGACTTAAAGCTCCATGATCCCGCATTCCTAATCAGACCTGATCTGGGTAGAATCACAGTACTTCGTGAATACATGGAACAAATGGTACCTATTCAGATAATAAAGCTGTCAAATGATGGTAGCCCTGAGTCGATGCAGCATATAAAGCTCGGTTGGGTAGGGTATCCGAAAGGCCATCTCCCTCCCTTGAAAATGGACCGACTATCCACATACCGTTTCTCTGACAGCGATACTCTCTCAACTGAAACGAGGTTTCTCACCACAAATGATCTCTTGGAACAAGAGGAATACCGATTCAGTAATGACAGACTCGCACACAAAATGAATGCATTTTACAGACCAGACTCCGGGTCCACGTTTAAATCAAGTAGCGAGTACCGGTACAACGAAATGGGTCATCTCATTCAAATAACAACTGATGCAATAGGGGCCAGACTAAACAGTCATGTTGTGATCGATTTGAAGAGATCTCAAGATGCATTGATCAAAATGAAGACCACTACCTGGCAGTCGAAGAACAATAAGGAACAGCATACCTCCCGAACCACGTACAGTTATGATCAGCAGTCAAGGATTATTCATTCCATCAATTCAACCGAAAATGAGCTCGTGACCAGGGAGTATCAATATGAAGACGAAAGGCACCCAAATGCCATCACCATGATCAAGGAAAAAATGACAGATCAGTCCGAAACCCAGATCGAGCATCAATACAATGAACGGGGAGATAGAACAAAAACGACTAGAGTTCAGAAGGGTGAGAAACACATCACTTTCTATGAGTATCAGTATTTGTGACCCATCGCTTACCTAAGCCATACATTTTGGTGGTACTGACACCTCTTTAGTCCATTATATGGTCAGATTAATTAGTTTAACTTAAGAAGCGAATAGTACAAAGCCCTGATGCCAAAAGACAAACCCAGGTTGGTCAGACTGACGGCTATCCTTACCCAGTTGCAATCAAAACGGATGGTAACAGCAAGGGATATTGCTCAAAAACACGATGTTAGTATCCGGACCGTCTACCGTGATATTAGAACACTTGAACAATCAGGTATTCCGATAATTACCGAGGAGGGAAAAGGGTATTCCATCATGGAGGGGTATAATCTACCTCCGGTTATGTTTACCGAGGAAGAAGCCAACGCCCTGGTCATTGCAGAACATTTGATTCTGAAAAACAAGGACCAGTCATTGGCAGACCAGTATCAAAATGCCATTGCTAAAATCAAATCAGTGCTTCGATATAGCCAAAAATCCAAAGCTGAGATACTTGCTCAACGAATTCAGATCAGAAACAACAAATACAACGAAAAAACCAGTAGCTACCTAATCCAGCTGCAGTCTCACATTACTGATTTCCGGGTTGTTCAGATCGAATACTATTCATTAAATAATGATCCCAGCGAAAGAAAAATCGAACCCTTTGCACTTTACACCACCAATGACAATTGGGTCTTAATCGCTTTCTGCAGAAAGCGCAATGACTTCAGGGCCTTCAGGTTGGACCGCATTCAAAGTTTGAGCCCTACCTCAGAAGTATTCGAGCCACACAAAATCACCCTGGAAGAGTATCTGGAAGAATGTCGGAAAAAGTGGTCATAACCCCTGACATACCTCTGTCACCACGTCCCTCTAACTTAGTGACAGAAATCTAAAAAGTTAAGCTATGCAAAAAGAAAAGATTGAACCTTTCAAAATCATTGGTATTGGAATCAGAACAACCAATGAAGGACAGAAAGCTACCAGGGACATTGCTGCACTTTGGCAGCGATTTATGAGGGATCAAATCCTGGAGAAAATTCCCAACAAGACGGAATCCACTATCTACTCCCTCTATACAGATTATCAGGGAGACCACACCCAGCCATACTTGGCCATTATTGGCTGTAAAGTCTCTGACCTCAGTGAAATCCCCGATGGGATGGTAGGAAAATCGTTTTCCGGAGGATCATATTGTAAAACGTCAGCCCGAGGCGACTTGATGCAAGGACTCATAGTCAACCATTGGAGCAAGATCTGGGAACTGGATCTGGACCGGGCCTATACGGCAGATTTTGAGGTCTTTGGTAAAAAGTCCCAAAATCCGAATGATGCAGAGGTTGATTTTTACGTGGCCCTGAAGGAATAGGCGGTTATAGAGACTTCCTAGTAACAAGTATTTACTCAAAGAAAGTGTTTAGTCCTTTACACAACGAATAGACGAACCAAATTTGGGCGGACCAACTGCCAGATTTACTTTCTCCTGATCATGCCCGATACTGGGTCCAGTGAGCTCCTCCAAGGATTCACCGGGAGCAGCCCACCAGTAACCACCTTTGCCCTTATTTCGAAATTCGCCATCTACATATCGGAGGCCTCCGGGAAGTGCGGTAAAGCGATATTCATCGGTTGCTCCAACATTGGGCATCATCCAGCGAACCGTACCCGTCTCTTTCAGTTTCCCACCTGCCACCTCTTTCCCTCCCACGGTCTCAATTAACGTGTTCCATTCAGCTGTATCAGGCAGATGCCATCCCTCGGGACAAAGATCATCGTTTGCGATAGAATATCCATTGTATAAAAGCCCGTACTGGTTGTTTACGTTATCGTACCAGGCATAAGCAGGTGTAGTCAAATTACCCCATTGGTCTTCGCCTTCAACATTGGGGATTTCGGTTCCATCCCTGAATCTGGTCACCTGCAGGTTTTTGGCCATCCAAACCTGATCTCCGATCCTTACTACCGGGTACAAGTTACCGTCGACATCTACAACGGGTTCAGTTGTCGTACTATCTGTGATCATGCTCTGTGTCGAAAAGGTAATTTCATCACCGTATCCTGTACCCATATTATTAGTAGCAAAAGCCCGTAAATAATAATACTTGTCCGGCTCTAAATCCACGATCGTAACCTCAAAGGAACCAGATCCCGATCCCGCGGAAATCATTTGATCATTGATGGTAGGATTTTGACGAAAACCCCAGCAGACTCCCTTATCAGTGATCTCCAACCCCCCATCGGAGATTATGGTACCACCTGCAATCAATGAAGTTTGTGACAATTCTTCGACCGAAGTAATCGTGAGTTCAGGAAGTAATTTATCTTCTTCCTGATCCTTTTCACAACTAAAAAAGAAAAAGGATGTAACTAACACAATCAAAGGGAAACAATTGAACTTCTTCATTCTATTAATATCTAGTAATTACAATCACCCGGAAAGTGCTGTCTTTCCTGACAGGGTCCAATTGGGAAGAAGTTCCTGAGACGATTAAATATATTAAATTCTGGTCAGGTATAACAACTCGGCAGATCCAAATCATTTGCCACTACACCAAATTAATTGGGTCGTTGTTCCTTTTTTCTGGTTGATTACATTCAAATCCAGGATCCAATATTTGGGTATGGAAACAACAACCATAGTGCCATCTGAAAGGTCATAATTGGACGATCAAAGACCCATTTCAGCGGTGATCGTACTTCCTGTCCTATCCGTGCATTAGAAGATCTGCTACTTTATCTACATCCCTTTAAAATCATTCATCTCGTTAACTTTATTTCGTCAGTAAACTCTGAATATTATATAGAAGCCTCAAAATGCATATCTTTCAACAAGTATAAATTCAGGCATTGATCTTACTTAATTTGGTTTGGTGGTTGGAATGGTTGGGGCATTTTCATCCCCTGGCTGTGCATTTTCCTATAGGACTATTAATTGGAGCACTGATACTGGAAATATGGCCTTTGGCCAAAAAGAAAAACTGGAACGTCTCCGGAATAGTCTATCTCGGGGCTGCAAGTGCCGTTCTATCGGCCCTTCTTGGTTGGTTTTTGCAAATGGAAGGTGATTACGAAGGGGAATTAATCAATTCTCACAGATTATGGGGATTTGTAACGGCTGGATTGTCCGTGATAACCGCCCTGATTTACTCTAATCGTGAAAAGTTGCCGCGAAGGCTTCCTGTTGGGGCACTTTTGATTACTTGTATTTCAATTGCCGTGGCCGGGCATTTGGGTGCAAGCATAACCCATGGTGAAACTTATCTATTTCCTTCAAAATCGGATGATTATGATCGTGCGGAGATGCAGAACGCACTGGCAGAATTTACCCGGGCGGCAGAATCCGATACCTTAACCAAGGATCAGCTCGATCAACTCAACCTGCAGGCCAGGGCCATCTTTGCCCACAATTGTTACCAGTGCCACAGTACAGAAAAACGAAAAGGAGGGCTTGCCCTGGATCACGAGAAGGGAGTTTTTGCCGGCGGTGACAATGGTCCTGTTTTCGAAAAAGGAAAGGCGTCATCCAGCGAGATGATCAGGCGACTGAAACTGCCGCGTAGCGATGAGGAGTCCATGCCTCCAAAGGGTAAAATTCTTGCTGACGAAGAAATTGAGCTGCTGGCATTATGGATTGATGAAGGAGCTCACTGGGCCGATGAAGATTTGAAAGTTTTCCGGGAAGCGGAACTGGCGTTGACCAGGCCTGAACTGCCCGATGCACCAGGAGATATTAATCATCCTATCGATCAGTTTGTCCATGATTATTTTCAACAGAATGATATTGACTGGCCCGAACTCATTGATGATCGCAGATTTATCCGTCGAGCCTTTATGGATGTCAAAGGTGTTTTACCTACCCCAGAGGAGTTGGATGCTTTTTTGAGTAATAAGAGTCCTGACAAACGTCAGGATTTAGTTGATCAATTATTGGAAGACCGTCAGAGCTATACCTTGAACTGGCTTTCCTTTTGGAACGATCTCTTACGCAATGATTACTCAGGAACCGGCTTTATCACCGGAGGCCGGAAACAAATCACAGATTGGTTGTATCGCTCATTGCTTGAGCATAAACCATACAACCAGATGGTGGCTGAGCTGGTCAATCCTCAACCGGAGTCAGAAGGTTTTATTAAAGGTATTCAGTGGCGAGGTGTTGTCAATGCCAGCCAACGTACAGAATTACAGGCTGCCCAGAATATTTCCCAGTCTTTATTGGGGCTCAACCTGAAATGTGCCTCTTGCCACAACAGTTTTATCAATAACCTCACGCTGGATGAGGCATATGGATTTGCTAATATTTTCGCCACTGAGCCATTAGAGATCAACCGGTGCGACAAGCCAACCGGCAGAATGGCGCAAACAGCTTTTCTGTATCCTGAATTGGGCCAGGTTGATGCGGATAGCATGAAAGATAGGCTGGAACAATTGGCTAAGATTATCACCAAACCCGAAAACGGCCGCTTATATCGAACGATTGTTAACCGGTTTTGGGATCGTCTTTTTGGCCGAGGAATCGTTGCCCCTGTTGATGAAATGGACAACATACCCTGGAGCCAGGAGCTCTTGGATTGGCTGGCTTCTGATTTTATTGATAACGGCTATGATTTCAGGCATTTGCTGGCTACCATAATGACCTCCAGGACTTACCAGTTACCAGCGGTCCCGTATCCGTCCCCCACTTATCTGACTTCAGAATCATTTGTTTTCCAGGGGCCGACACTCCGTCGTCTTACGGTAGAGCAATTTGTTGATGCCTTTAGTCATACCATTACACCCTTTTACTATTCGGTTGGCTATGATCCACAACCAGATTCAATCGATCCACACTGGATATGGCATGGAGAAGTCGAAGTGGACCGTATAAATGTTCCCAAACCCGGAAAACGGTTTTTGCGAAAGACATTTTCTTTGGACAAAACCCAAAGTATTGTATCAGCCAAGGTATTGATCTCGGCAGATGATCGGTTTGAATTTTATTTCAACGGGGGCAAGACGGGAGAAGGAGATGATTGGCGTGATGTATTTCATATCGACATTCCTCTCGACAGGATCAAGGAAAACAATGTCATTGCCATTGCCGCTTCCAATGAAGGACCCATCTCCAACCCTGCCGGATTATTGTTCACGCTGAGACTGGGTTTCCCGGACGGTTCCTATAGGTATATCTACTCTGATCCAACCTGGAAAACTACAGCGGATACCTCGATTCTTGGCTGGCAGGAAGAAGAATTTGACGATGAAGACTGGCCCGGGGCTCATCGCTATGGAAGTTTTAAAAACAGTTATTGGGGCATGTTGCTGGACTATACATTTGATGAGAAGAATGACGAATTACCCATAGCCCGGGCTTCGTTGGTCAGGCAGGATCCGTTTATGAAAAGTCTGGGTCGGCCAACACGTGAAAACGTGGCCACTCAACGAGATGTCGAAGCCACATTGCTGCAGGCACTTACTTTAACCAACAGCGATTTTTTTGCCGACATCCTGGAGAGAGGTGCACAAATTTGGTTTGATCAATATGGGAATGATCCCCGACAACTGATTGAGCAACTTTACCGCCATTTATTAGGCCGGCAACCCAGTAAGAAGGAGATCCGGACGATTGTGAAACTCTACAGCAATAATCAAACTCCCGGGCAGGTTGAAGACATTATTTGGTCATTGGTGAACCTACCTGAATTTCAATTTATCTGATATGAGTACCCAACACGACCTGACCCGAAGAAAGTTTTTTAAGAAGATGCAACTGGCAGGCATGGCAGCAATGGCCACTTCTGTGCCAACCGCCAGCTTTTTATCGTGTCAGCGCCTCACCAGGAATGAAAGTACAGCAGATTCCGTCATACTGCTTTGGATGGCCGGTGGCATGTGCCATACGGAGACATTTGATCCTAAAAAATATGTTCCTTATGAAAAAGGTATTGAAAGTAAAAGTGTCTACAGTACATTCAAATCTGTTCCTACAGCTGTAGATGGATTAGAGTTTTCTGAAGGCTTGTCCGGGATAGGTTCTGTCATGGACAAGGGAACCATCATTCGGTCCTACCGGGCCGCAGATTTGGGATTTATTCTACATACCCGCCATCAATATCACTGGCATACCTGCTATGAGCCCCCTCAGTCCGTCCAGGTACCTCACATAGGTTCATGGATTGCTAAGGAGTTAGGTCCGGTTAATCCTGTAATTCCTCCTTTTATCGATATCGGGCAGCGATTTACAGTAGGTGAAGGAGAAGAGCTGAAAGCCTTTCATTCTGCCGGCTTCCTGGGAAGTGAATATGGTCCATTTATTATTCCTGATCCGACTAAAGGGTTGGAGAGTGTTTCACCTCCTAAAGGGATGTCGCTCAGCAGATTTGAAAGCAGAAATAGACTGTACAGAGATTTGGTGCAAAAGAGTCCGCTAGGCGAATATGGAAGCACGTACCAGCAGGAGTCTATGATGCGGTCTATGGAACGGGCCTATGGATTACTAAAATCACCTGAAGCGCGGGCGTTCAACCTACACGATGAACCCAAAGAATCCTTTGACACATACAACACGGGGCGTTTCGGGTTAGGATGTTTGATGGCGAGAAAGTTGGTGGAGAATGGCGCCCGTTTTATAAGTGTTACAACTGAGTATGTTCCCTTTTTCGGTTGGGATACTCATGAAAACGGTCATACCAGGCTCGTAGATATGAAAAAGCAGATCGACCAACCGATCGCTCAACTGATCAATGATCTGGATGAGCGGGGATTGTTGGACCGCACCCTGGTGATTGTAGCAAGCGAGTTCAGCCGGGATATGCTAATTGAAGGCCGGCCCGGAGCGGCCGTCAAAGATCAGGTGGAAGTACCTGAAACCGTAGAGGATCTGAAACATTATGGTATGCACCGCCATTTTACGGATGGGGCTTCATTGCTTATGTGGGGTGGTGGTGTAAAAAAAGGATTTGTATATGGTGAAACTGCTGACGAAAGGCCATTCAAAGCGATCACCGAATCGGTCACGATCGACCAGGTTCATCAAACGGTTTATCATGCACTTGGTATGCCTCCTGAGACCCATTACGTGGTTGAACAACGCCCCTTTTATACCACACCGGATGGATTAGGGGAACCGATTTTGGATGTACTTCAGGGTATTTCGTGATACATATATAATGGCTGTAAGGTCGTTCTTTCGGTGTGAAGGAAAGAAACTATGAGATAGTAGATTACCATTCAGTCCCTGCATTTTTTGTTGCTTTTGCAACACATTTTGTTTTTTTATATATAATTTATATCTATCTGGTTATCAACTAAATATAAATATTTTAATTGCCTAATGTTTAGACTTGTGTGTTTATTGTGTGTTTTTTCGTTTCCCTCTCTTCTTAAGCTCTTCCAGTCCTAGCTTCAGAGCCTCCTGAATTATTGTTTCTCTATCTACTGCATTAGAACTTAAAAAGTACCTGGTGGCTCTCCCAGAGCCCCGAGTCTCGAGGTAATGAACATCTCTCAGTTCGTACACCAAATTCTTTACTTGTTCTCTACTAAAATTAAATTTTGAAAGTAAGGAAACAAAGTTACCCATCTTAGCAGATTCAAAGTCTTCAAAGAACTTCCTAATCGCATAGAAAGCTGCCTCCCGATCTGGTCTCATTCCAAGTGCATACTTGGCTTCCTTTCCCGTAAATTGAAAATAGTCCTTTGATAGACGGTATTGAGTTCCCTTAGTTCTCCCTTTCTTTTCAACTAAACCTTTTTGGACTAGTTTCTTAACTTTCGGTATGTCTAGCTCACCATTCTTTTCGTTCCTTCTAATTTTGTCTAATTCCATTATTTCAAAAAGAGAAAGCATATCCGAATCGTCCAGTTTGGACTGTTTGTCACGTATGAAGAGTAAAAAAGCTGGATCTTCAACTGAAATTGGAAGAACTAACTCAACCTGGAAATCATCTGAATTTGTGTAATCAGGGTAGCCACGTGATTCCCTTATGCAATTGTAGAATATTTTGTCTACCCCCTGCCCTGACCTCTCAACAATCCCAGTTCTCGCGAACACATCGGCCAGTACTCTATTTCTAGGTGTGCTATTTATCAAGATAATATTGTCAACTGTTACACCATTGGGGAAACCACCTGGACTTGTAACTACTAATCTATCTGGATAAATCTTAATTACAGTTTCAGCTAATAGTCGATACGATCTATGGACAAGAGCATTTACCAAAGCTTCCCTTATAACCTCTTCGTTGTACATTGGCAAATCGAAAATATAAGGCCCATCTGCCACAGGAATAGACTTATTTAATGAGTTAATAAATCCCCATACCTCATCGACAAGCAGGAACAAGGGCCCCTCAAACACCTCTCGTCTATCAAATTTGATTTGACTAGTTGTGCTCCGAATTTCAATTCTTACAGCAGCATTTGGCAAGAACTGATTAATAACCTCTCTTTTCCCTAGAAGTAACAAACATCCATTGTTTAATTCACCTCCATTATAAAGATTGAGATCAGACAGAACTTGCTCATTTGGCATTGTTTTGATGAGATCGTTGTTTTGCTTCCTGGCATATATCTCCTTCATCCGAGCTATCGATTGATCGTCAAGATCAATTAAAGTGAAATCATAATCAGCCCTACTGCTAAAATCCAACTCACTTTCATTAATAATTGCATGAATTTGTGTTTGCGGCATCGCTAGTAGTTCATCACCTACTCTCATCAGTGGAACATCTTCAAAACAATAATACCTACCAACAGGCCGTGAAGGAATTTCAATTACTAACACCCTTAGTTTATTATCATCGAACAGTTCAATAGTGCTAACTCTAATGCCTGTGTGGTCATAAATATCTTGAGTAAGTTTGCCGATTGCTCCGGTACGCTGTTTGGTTCCCACAACTTCATGTGGATGTTTATCTGAGACACCCAAAACCAGCCTGCCTCCTCCTTCATTTGCTAGTGCAATAACATAACCACAAATGCATCTCCTTCTTTTTTTACCTTTTCGACTTCCACCATTAAATGCAAAATTACCATCCTTTGCTTCCTTAAACTCAATTCTATCTTCTGATTCCTTTAATTGTAAGATTTCTTTGAGCGTACTCATGTAAATAATTATAACTAATAACGAAGCATTAAACTAGTTAAGTAAGAGCAATACTGCAAATACAATTAGTCCAGATCACCTACTAGTCTGCTCTAGGTAACACCCTTAACCATGTCTACCTTGACGATCAAAATCCGGAGGTTTTTCCACTTGCGACCAAAAGAGGATTGCCTGCGGCGATCCTCATGGGGGGGAGGGTACAATTTCAAAAGGTCCAGCCCTACCGGGCTGCCTTTTTTCGTCCATCCATTCCCAGGAGCCACTAACTTGTCCTAAACAACCTGCAAAACAGAGGATTGCCTGCGGCGATCCTCATAGGGGGAGGGTACAATTTCAAAAGGTCCAGCCCTGGTGGGCTGCCTTTTTTTGCCCATTAGCCTTACCGAGCAAGCTCGGAGGCTCCTGGACAAAAAAAGGCCATCGCTACCGCGATGACCTTTTTCATTGTCGGGGTGAGAGGATGACTTAGGTATGTCGACTTGGCACATATTAAGATTATGCCTAGGTGTATATACCTGTAAATGTGGTGAAATAATTTTTCAGCATCTTACACACTGCCACAATGTCTTAAATAAAACGACAACCAATTACCCTCCAGTTGTCGTTTTTCGTATCTTGTAGGGGTTCGCTTTTTATCGACAAAAACACATTTATCATGCCTAAGCAGAGCGCAATACCCACCCCTAGATTCAACCTAAAGGCCCACAGTAGTAATACCGAGGATACCTTAATCGTGATGGTGTATCGGTACCAGATCCCATCTACGGAAAAGAAAGTTCGCCTGGTCTACTCCACTGGAGAGAAGGTGCAACCGAGATACTGGAAGAAGAAGGCTTACAAGGCCATTGTACCCAAGAACCATAAAGAATACTCTAAGATGAACGATCGTCTCTCAGACCTCGCCAAACTAGCTAAGGCGATCTATGAGGATTACGATTACGGGGAAATATCTGTCAGTGACTTTAAAGATGAACTGGACTATCGATCGGAACGGAAAAAAAGACCAGTACCGGAAGTAGAAGAGACACATAAGCCTTTTATGAGGTTCATAGATGACTACATTGAAGAACGAATCAACAAGGAGAACTCTAAGCGTGGCACCTGGAAGATGTTTCGAACGACAGCTAACCACCTGAAGAAGTATGCCAAGGATAAGGGGAAGGTTCTCGACTATGAGGATTTCGATTATAATTTCCTAAATGACTTTGAAAACTGGCTATATAAAGCACCAAGGAGACATAGTACGAACTACGCATCTAAAGTGTTATCGGTAGTGCGACAGTTTCTTCATGCTGCTACCAGGGCAGGGTATAACCAGAATATGACATTCAGTCAACGGGGCTACTCCATTGACAAGATTAAGATTCGAAAGGAGGTACTATCATTCGATGAGCTGCGGACATTATACGACTTGGATTTGTCGAAAAATCCTAGGTTGAACCGGGTACGGGATTTGTTTCTGATTGGTGCCTATTCGGGGTTACGATTTAGTGACTTTACCAGGATAAGGCCGGATCATATTATCGTGGAAGATGGGATTGAGATGATCCATATATTTACTCAGAAGACAGATACCGAAGTTTATATACCGTTGTTACCTGAGTTAAGATCTATCCTCAGAAGGAACGGGAATAGCTCTCCCAAGACGATTAGTAACCAGAAGATGAATGTATATCTAAAAGAGTTGTTTGAGTATGCCGGGTTTGATGAAGATGGCAGTGAAGATAGTGGTGATGATTTGTTTGAAGGTTTTGATGATTTTGACAACTATCAATAATGCTACCACTACTAGTTGTTATAACTGGTCCAACTGCTGTTGGAAAAACCGACTTATGCGTTAAAATAGCGCAGCATTTTAGCACTGAAATTCTCTCAGCCGATT
>JAUILF010000128.1 GCA_030433135.1 Bacteroidia bacterium
TGAAATTGATGTTCCTGACCCGACACTAGATTCCCTACTTAATGCTTCCCGGGATGATGGGCACTTACAGCCTGGTGATCCGGTATCCAACATCTTATTGGGCCAGGAAAAGCAACGGATCATTGATCAATTGCAGGACCTCGGTTACTCCAGTTTCACGTATGGTAACTTCGGCCCATTGGAGGCAACAGATACCAGCTCCGCCACCGTACAAACGCGACTGCCCATACTTCCGGGAGATGAAGGAGGTTTTAGACAAAGCTATGTGGGCAATGTCACGGTAAATAACCTTTTCAGCCCGGAACAATTCAGCATTTCTGAAACCATTCTCCTGGATTCCATACGATTTACCAATTTTAACCAACGTAACCGGGTAAAGCCCTCAGTTCTCCTGAAGTACATCGAACTTCGTCCGGGTGAGTTGTTCCGCAGATCTGACCTGAATGAAACCAGGGTACAGTTGCAGTTACCGGCAATTCGATTTGCCGATATCAGAACACGGAGAAGGCCGGATGAACCTGACATTGTGGATTTCGACATTGACCTACTGCCAGCGAAGCGGATAGAAACCAACACTGAATTTGAGCTCAACCAGACGGTAGTCAGTAGTCAGTCTTTTATCGGGGTGGGTGCCAGTTTTAGCCTCATCAATAACAATTTCCTGGGTGGATCGGAAAGATTGTCTAACGGGGTTGATATCAATTTTGAAATCAATCCCAAGTTGAAAGGTGTTTTCAACGCAGCAGATTTCATTTTTCACAATTCGCTTGAGATTCCGAGGTTTGATGACTACATGGGGTTGTACGGACTCATGAACCGGATGAACATCATTAGTGATGAAAGAATGGAAAACATTCGGATCAATGCCAATACGGTCCTTACAGCCAATTACGAGTATGTAGCCCTCTTTCAATTCTTCAATTATCATTCATTTACCTCGCAGTATGGATTTCGATCTGTGGTCAACGATGTGGGCAAACGAAAAAGGATCGAAATCGCACATCCGGCATTCACTTATTTTGCCCCAACCATACAGGAGCAATTTGATTCGCTGTATTCAGAAGAAACCTTTGCCCGCAAGTCCTTTGCACCCCAGTTATTCACCAGCATATTCTTCAACAGGTTTACCTACACACACGAGAAATTTCAGGGAATCCGGGGATATTCTTCAGCTTTCATAGGCAGTTTTGAATTATCTGGTGCTGAAGTGTACCTGGCAAACCTGATTGCCAATGGACTGGAAAGGCCATGGATGATAGATTCCATTGGGTTTGCCAGCTATGCCAGACTTGAACTGGATGGACGGCTCTATAAACAGATAAACCCGGAGCAAGCCCTGGCATTTCGTGCCAACTTTGGAATAGCGGTTCCCTTTGGAGCTACTGAGGTAATACCTTTTGTAAGACAATTCTATTTGGGAGGGCCACTCTCAATGCGAGCATGGCAAATACGCGAACTGGGTCCCGGAGCATATCAGGACACAACGGTCACGAGGGAAAGTGGCAACCCATTTTTTCAAACGGGAGACATCAAGATTCTTTTTAATGCCGAATACAGATTTGACGTGTTCTGGCGTATAGAAGGAGCCCTTTTCCTGGATGTGGGAAATATCTGGACGCTAAAAAAAGATGAAAGAACGGGAGGAATTTTTACCAGCAACTTCCTTAGTCAAATGGCTGTAGGTTCAGGAGCCGGAATCCGGTTTGATGCGGATTATTTCAAAGTCGTGTTGGATCTGGGTGTCAAGCTTCGAAACCCCTACCCTGACGAAACAGGTAGTCATCTCGCCTTGCAATCGGGGGTTTCTGCCAATGAAGTCATTAACTGGAACTTTGCCATTAACTACCCCTTTTAGGAAATTTAGTCAAACAGCTCTTTGCGGCCAAAATCCTTGCAAATGGGACAATCCACAGGATTATGGCCTCGGGCCGGGCAATATTCCCGTCCAAAATAGATCATTTGTAAATGAATGATATTCCAACGTTCTTTGGGAAACAACCTTTTCAGGTCCTTTTCCGTTTGTTTGACATTCTTTCCTGTACTGAGTTTCCATCGCCAGGCCAGACGATGAATGTGGGTATCTACCGGAAAGGCGGGCATGTCAAACGCCTGGCACATCACCACCGATGCCGTTTTGTGCCCCACACCCGGTAATGCTTCAAGTGCTTTCATATCTGCCGGCACTTTACCATCATGTTCTTCCAGGAGGATCCTCGATAGTCCGTATATACCTTTACTCTTCATAGGAGAGAGACCACACGGTCTGATGATATCCTTGATATGTTCGACTGAAAGCTCTACCATGGCTGCCGGTTCATCTGCCTCAGCAAACAAAAGTGGAGTGATCTTATTCACCCGTTCATCAGTACATTGTGCTGAAAGAAGGACTGCAATCAGTAGCGTGTACGGGTCTTTGTGATACAGTGGTATTGGCGGATTCGGATAAAACGAATCCAGTCTCTTCCCAATTTCTTCAACCACTTCACTCTTTTTCATAGCTACCTTTATAACTGATGCAAAAACGCCATCGTATCCACACCGTCTGCATAATCTGAAAGCCCGGGACACTGAGCCTTTCCCGGTTCAACAACCTGCAAACGATCAATAGGTTTATGACAGACGACACACTGAATTTCATTACTATGCCCTTCCAGCATATCATGCAAATCTGCAAAATTGGCATAGTGACTGACATGGAGTGTTCCGATTCTGGAAGCCAAATTGGACTCTTCCAACATGAGAATACAATCGTTTCCTTCATAGGGAACCCGGTTGATCATCAGTGTAGCCAAATTGTAATCAAAATTATTTCGATACTTCTGATGATTCATTACTGATTTGTACTCATTCAGAGCATCTAACAACCTGTCAAATTGATATCCTTCGGGAACCCAAATTGCTGACACATTCCGACACCCGAGTCCAAAATAGGTAAAGATATCCCGCCCAAGATCCCTGAGCTCTTCTTCGGTCTCATCTCCGGTCAGTACAGCAACAGAGTTTCGGTTGCTGCGAATGATATGCGGATACTTTCCAAAATACTTTTCAAAGTAGTGCCTGGATTGGTTGCTGCCGGTAGCGATCACCGCATCCACTTCCGGCATCACTTCAACCCATTCCCAACAGGCTGACAAACCGGCATCAAACTCTGTGATTCGATCAAAGAGTGCCGGTAAGAGTACATTGTCCTTTTCTGACAGCTTAACCACCGCTTTATGACCGGAGAGAAGAATACAAAGCATATCATGAAAACCTACTGTGGGAATATTTCCGGCCAGAATGGCACCTACCCGGATCGGTTCCCTGGCCGGGATTTCATACGCCGACAACCATTTATTCATGATCTCAGGATGCAAACAATCACTTATGGAATTCAATGCGATCAGAATGTTCTCACGGGTAAACCAGGGGTTCCTGGCATGAGCGTATTGGATCATTCCTTCCCGAACCTCACTTTCGGTTTGCATCCATTGGCCCAGATGCTCAAATGCTGTTATCCATCTTTCAGTCATTAACTATATCTGATTTACGTCCCGAAACATATCGCCTCCATTTATCCAACACCTGGCTAAAATAGTCCGGAAGAGGGGCTTCAAAATGCATGCTTTCTCCCGTGACAGGATGTGTAAAACCAAGAGAAGCCGCATGCAAAGCCTGATGAGGCATCAGATCAAAACAGTTTTGCACAAATTGCTTGTACTTTTGATGGACGGTACCTTTTCTTATGCGATCCCCACCATATTTGTCATCTCCAAAAAGAGGATGTCCAAGGTGTTTGAAATGAACTCTTATTTGGTGGGTTCGCCCTGTTTCCAATTGGCAACTGACCAGACTCACATAGTACATAGCCTCCAGCATATCATAATGTGTTACCGCATGCTTGCCTCCCTCGTCTTCTTCATATACCATGTATCTGGTTGGATCCTTTCGATCACGACCTATGGGAAACCGGATGGTTCCGGCCTGAGGTTTTGGTTGCCCCCAGACCAGAGCCGTATAAGTTCTTTCAGTGGTATGATCAAAAAACTGTTTTGCCAGTCTGGTAAGGGCATCGGAAGTCTTGGCAACGACGAGTAATCCACTGGTATTTTTGTCGATACGATGTACCAGACCCGGTCTGTTCTCCGGATTGCCTTCCAGAACCGGAAGATCAGATTCAGTCAAATGATAAGCTAGTGCGTTTACCAGGGTGCCGCTACGATTACCAATACCCGGATGTACCACCAGGCCAGCCGGTTTATTAACCACGAGCACTACTTCGTCCTCATACACTATGTCAAGGGGAATGGGTTCTGGAAGAACCCGATCATCATCCTGTTCGTAACGTGTATAGACGATGGTAATTTCATCAAGAGGCCTCACCTTGTAGTTTGATTTTACTAACTGGTCATTTACCCTGACTGCTCCTTCGGTTATACCCTTCTGTATTCTATTTCGAGATAACTGACCCACTCTATCGCTCAAAAACTTGTCAATCCTGAGCGGACCCTGTCCTGGATCAACCTTAATGGTAAGCCTCTCTACGAGATCATCTTCATCTTGTTCAAGATCTTCCTGATTTTCCATTTTAGTATCTTGCCGCCTTTCACCAACCCAGTAAATTATGCAGAAAGAAACGGGATTTGACAGTTTGTGCGTGCGCGAAATTAAAGAAAATCGCACAACAACTCCCCATGTGTTACCGATCTACGCCACATCTTCATTCGCCTTTGATAGTATTGATCAGGGCATGCGTATTTTTCGTGGCGAGGAAAGCGGTCATGTTTATAGTCGATTTGGAAACCCAACCATCAATACCGTTGCGGAAAAGATCGCAAGACTGGAAGGTCATGGCCTCAACCTGGAACCTGCAGCACTTTTCTTCAGTTCAGGCATGTCTGCCATTCACTCTTTGATCCTGGGTTTGTTGCAGCATGGTGATAAGATACTGACCCAGGCAAACCTTTATGGAGGTACCACTGAGCAATTTCTAAAGATTTTGAAACCACAGGGAATAGAGCCTGTGTTTACAGATCTGTCCAATATTGATGCGATACGGGAATGTCTGTCCGATACCAGCATAAAGCTGATTTATGGAGAAAGCCCTGCCAATCCTACGATGAATTGCATCGACCTGAAAGCGCTGGCTGATTGTGGACAACAACATGGCGTATATACAGCTATCGACAATACTTTCATGAGTCCATGTCTGCAACAGCCCTTCTCTTTTGGAGTGGATTTTATCATCCATTCTACCACCAAGTACCTAAATGGCCATGGCAATTCCACAGCTGGAGCATTGGTGGCAAGGGATAAGGCACTGATGCAGGAAAAAATATGGCCGGTAATGAAGTTGGCCGGAACCACCGGAAACCCGTGGGATGCCTGGCTCGTGCACAACGGAATGAAGACTCTTTCTCTTAGAATGAAGCAGCACAGCTCCAATGCTCTGTCAGTTGCTCAATACCTGGAAGATCATAGCCAGATTTCCAAAGTGAATTATCCCGGATTACCCACTCACCGGGATCACGAATTAGCTACCCGTCAAATGAAAGGTTTTGGAGGCATGTTAAGTTTTGAGGTCAGTGGTGGTCTGGACGCTGCAGTGTCTTTTATGCGAAAATTAAATTTCTGCGTAATGGCTCCTACCATGGGAGATGTTGACACCCTGGTACTGCACCCTGCCTCCATGTCCCATATCAACATTAAAAGGGAGTTAAGGTTACGAGAAGGTATAACTGATGGCCTGGTCAGATTATCCGTTGGGATTGAAGATGTGGAAGACATCATCGCAGATCTGGATCAGGCACTGTCCTGATCGGTCGGGATTCCATAGCGATTTATCAAGATTCTGCCGTGACGAAAAAGGGCCGGAACAAGTCCGGCCCATAATTCATTCATCCTTCCATTGACATTTGATCAATCAAGCTTGATCATTCTCTTTACAGCTGTGTCGTTAGCCGTTTGCAATTTGTAATAGAATACTCCATTACTGTTCATATCTCCCTGATCCAGATGCCATTCATGGTATCCTTTCGAATAGTATCCATCCTGCATCTTGATCACTCTTCCGGTCAGATCGTATACACTCAAATAAACCTGGGTTGCTTCCGGAAGGTCAAAGCCGATAATGGTCGAACTCTTCCAGGGATTGGGACGATTTTGGCGTAGTTCAGCTGTCTGCCCCCACGAAATCGAATTGCCCGAAGAAGCATCGCCAGCAACCTGTATGTTACCGGATCCGTCATTTCGAACGACATCCGTTCGCACAACTGGATTGGCATTGCTACTGGTCAACTTAGCCGGATCACTGCCATTGGTCTCATTACATCCTCCCATATTACTCTGGACAGTCAGGAGCACATCACAGTAGTCCCATGTGCCACTTGGGTCAAGTACATACATTCTCACCTGCTGATTGCCCACATCCTCACAACCAAGGTACAAGGTTGTAGCCGAAGCGGGGGGAAGAGCTGCTTCGCCTTCACCATCGTCGATCCTGTACTCAAGGTCTGCCTCATCGCTTCCACAAGCTGCAGTACTGCTAATGTTGAAGGCAATCGCATCTACTTCTGCCATAGCTGTATCAGCCACTCCATCATTATCAAGATCCATTGGATTCAATTCAACGGTCAGACTGGTAATACATACCGGACCAGGAGTCTTAGCAGGCTCTACTACAAATGGCACATCGCATATGCTTTCATTCTGACACTCATCGGTTACAATGACTTTCAGGCTATATGACCCACTTGGCAAGCCGGGAGCTTCCACAAGAAATCGTCCCTGCTGCTCGGCAATCAATTCTCCCTGGCCATCTGCTACGATATCATCAGTGTCCGTATTAACAACTTTCCAGGAATAGTACAATGCACCACATTCGTCCACTACTTGTACTGCTGTCTGCAGATCGTACTCACACCCTGCTGCCTGCACTACCTCCGGGACACCAGTAATCAAACATACTGGCGGAGTAGAATCAAGCATAATGATCTTCTGTTCGTAACTCAGATATTTACCCTTGTATTTGGGGTTGTGCCACCAGGAGCCATTTTGCGGAGTATCCCCTACGTCACACCAGTCAGCAAAACACCATGTTCGAATAATTTTGTAGCAGGCCTCATCACCTCCAACAACCTTGAACACTTTGTCATAATACCCAACACCCACCAGTCGACAGTCATTGTCAAAGGTGTAGCGTCCCATACCGGTATATTCAGGACTTGCTGCACCCGCAGCATTGCCACTACCATCGGCGGCATATTCTATACCACAGGCGTAGATGATTGTGTCCTTCGGTACTTCAAACATCGCCGGCGTGATTTCACAATCACTCGTAATCCAGATAGTCTGGGTCCTGGTGATCGTGTCGGCGGTATGTACTGTACCCTCGGTACTACATTGTCCCACAAACTTGAACACCCGTTTGATATAACCATTACCACAATGGTCAATATTGACCCAGGGTTTTTCCTCAATTCGTACCAGTCCGCAATTGTCGGCAATCTGGCCATTGTATGCCTGAACCACCGTTGTGTCATAGGCAGCCCGGTAATACGAATAAGTTTTCCAGATGTAGCCAAGGTGCTCATCGTAGTACAAACTATCCTTGGTCACCAGGTTCGAATCACAACTGATCTCATACAAATCAAAGGTGGTTGGTGCAGCTACATTACCATATTGGTCAAATTGTACCTGATCGTAGAATCCAAGCACACTTTGCAGGCTATCGAAATCACCTTGTAATGCCAGTTCGACAGCTGGTTCATAATAAGTCTTATAAGATGCACAGGTAACGCTGACATCATACAGATCCCGAACTACCTCAGGTGGTGTCTTATCCTCCACACGGACCGTAGTCCAGCATTTGCTCCAGTTGCACCAATAATCCATCGCCAGCAACTCAACCTTGATATCCTGGCAGGCGTCTTCACAACAGAAAGGCACCTGGGGACTCCATCCTCCACCAATTTGTGGTCCCATATCAGCAATAGCCTGAATTACTCCAAACACATCCAGGTTAGGGCGCTTGATAAGCAGTTTGATGATATCCTCGATCGCTTGCAGGAAGAAATCCACATTAATCAAATTCGGGAAAATACTATCCAGGGTCTCAGGTGTTATTTCACAAGTGAGACTTCTGATCAGATCGTCCAGATAGTGCTCATCCACCGGATAAGGGTGATCTACACATTCGAGGGTGGCTACTTTGATCAGATCATATAACCATCCATAGAATAAGAATACATTACAGGCTTCAGCATCTCCTGTAATCCAATCCAACTGCTTGGCATAATGTGCCTCAACAGGATTTATATGTTTATCTGTTTCCAGGCGGCTGATCCACAGGCTGTCATGATGTTCAGTTTCACAGAAAAAGTCAACATCATCACACAGATCCACACCACAGGCAGTAGCCCAGTCAACCCTACGGGCCAATAACAGGGCTATATCGCAATTATCATTTGAACCCTCGTTCATCGTTTCCGCATCCACCCATACGATGGTATCATTCACAGTAACGTTGATTCCTTTATCACATACCATGACAGGTGGTGTCTTGTCAGCAACAATGATTTCAAGACTATCGATACTCTGATTGTGACAGTGGTCAAATGCTTCGTAAACCAGGGTGTATGTTCCCAGGTAGCCCATGTTCACCAGGTCAACCTGTGATACCGGAAGTCTGATCTTCTCATGACTTTCCCAAAGGCCGGTTTCGTCGTTATACGACATCACCACTGTTCCATACCCGTTTATCCTGGCTTTCACAACTTTCACGCCAGCACAGGTATCGGTAACTTCAACCGGTGGTGCATATACATTAGCATAACAATCATGGGACTCTGACGGAATAATCAGGGTTGTATCCACATCCATGGTTGGTGGTACGGTATCAAATATCATCAACCATTGGGTACAGGTATCGAATTCACCCGTACATCCATTCTTTATGTACCACTCTCTCTTAATGGTCTCAGGACATTCACCACCAATGGGGTAATCCTTGTAATTGATAAGAATGTCACACGCAGCTGCAGGCTGAGGCCAGAGCTCCAGTGTATCACCCATATCGTTGACCAGTATCGGATACCCTGTTTCCAGGGGAGATGGATTTCCATTTTCATCTCTCAGATAATCAAGGTGACAGTACAAGCTGTCCTTTTCAGCCGGACAAACCAGGCTATCAGGTAATGGAGCGATAAAGATGGTATCCATACAGAATATCTCCTGGCCCATGTATCGGAATATCAAGGTCCGCTTAATGGCTCCGGAAAAGTTGATGCAATCGCCTGCCAGCTTTTCATAGCCGGTGACATCACCTTCCAGCGTATCGCTTCCACAATGTACCACGGCACGACACCCGGGGAAAGTATCCAGATCGGCTATCGGATTATTGGCAAAAGGATGGGTGCAATCAATAGTATCTCCTCTCCCGGGTAAAAATTCCGGATCATCAGGAATAATATTAATGGTAACCATATCCGACACAGGCATACATGGATCATCCAGCACTGTAAGTGTCAACACTGCAGAGCCTGCCATAGTATCAGCCGGACCGGGACAATAGAATCTGGCATCAGCATAATTGCTATTGGGAATGAAACTACCATCCCCCGCTGTAGTCCATTGAGCCTGGACAGCTCCGCTACCGTTAGGATTAAAGGAAGCACCCAGCGTGGTCAGATCGGCACAATCCAGGCCGCAGACCATGGTATCATTACCGGCTTCTACAATAGAAGGTGCATAAATATTATAAGTGATCTGACCTGCAATCGGACACATAGGTCCTGAGCCAAGCTCAGCATCCCAGTAGACTGTCGTCATTCCATTGATGACATAATTGGCGGGATCCATTATCGGTGTTCCACCTACCATATCCGAATAGAACATTTCAGTGCCAGGCACAAAGTTAAGTCCAAAATCTTCCAGCTCCATGGTCAGATCTACCATGTCCATCATACAAGCCAGTCGTTCATATTGAATATCGTTTGAGCCTGCTGATTGCACATTCATGGTCACCTTGGCAATGGTAAAGCATTCCGGTTCATTGAGAATGTTGATTCTTGCATAGATGCAGGAATCATCCATCACTGTCAATGGAAATGAAGCTATCGGGTCCATCAAGGTATCATTGACCAGGTTTCCGTAGTACATGATATCATAGGCACCTACATCATCGCCCAGCAAACAGGAATCTATTTCTCCCTGGCTATACGTAGCTGTTCCCATACCTGCAGCTTCTTCACATTTTGCGAGTACGCAGTCGTCAAAGTGTGGCCCCAGAAAGGCAAAATCAATGCTGTGATCATTGGTACCGATGGCACCTGTCGTAAACATGGTTGAAGTATAACCGGGAATCATATCCGGGTCACCATTACTATCAACCAGGGTATCCATACCTTGAAATGGTGGAGGCACCATTCCAGAGAATCCCATATCGATTAGTTGCTGAAGCGGAATACGTACAAGATATTGATGGTTAGCCATCAATCCGGTGAAAATAAATTCACCTCCACCTGAGGTAATCACTGATTCCACCGGAGCATTGCTATTTTCTTTATCAAGTAGTTGTACCACAATGCCATCAATACCATATTCATCGGCATCCTGGATTCCATTGCCATTGCCATCACACCAGACATAGTTACCCATCTCACCCCCATTTATTAGGGCAGCAAACTCAAGGTCTCCCAGTCCGTTTGCCTTACCAGAAACGTATTGGTCAACAAACAGGTACCCTCTTTCCAAACCACCTTCGGTCTGATCGTAAAATTGTATACCCTGGGAATAAATACCCCCTAACTCATAGTCAGTGCTGGGAGATGTTACTACCACCGGATTAAACGTTGTATTCACTACCTCATTACTCCTGGGCAGGACTGCCAGACCACCGGTCGATATCTCACCGTGGTGAGAAATACTGGTATTATATACGTCGTCATAAAAGAACTCACCTTCATAACTTGGACCATCATCATCCCTGTATGTTATCCCCGGGTCATTATTCATTGCCTCCAGTTCAAAGGCACCATTATTATTAAATACGCGAAGTATATCACCCGATGCATATGAAGTCAGGAGTGTTGAATCACCCGGATCAGGTGGATAATTCTCATAGCCTGTCTGATGTGCCCAACGGTCCATGACGGTAACAGCGAAACCACCATCATCAGTAAAATCGATATCGGAAAGAATCGGTTGTGGATAGGTACACAACAAGGTACCACTCACAGAAAGAACTTCGTCTTTTGTATTGATCTCTGTTGACTGAAAATCCGATACCCATCCCTGCCATTCAGCGTTCCGCAATGGTTGAGGATTGCTCAAATGGGCATTGGCGGTACGCTCACGGGGATACGCCAATGGAAATGACAACTCCTCCGTAAATCCTGCCTGCACATTTTCGGGGTCGAAGGACAATACATAGGCAAATATATGCTCTCTGGACTTGGATATACTGGCATCCGAAATAACACCCAAATACCCTTTTTCTCCTTCAAAATTCAAAGCCCATGGCCTCAAAACACCGGAGTTCATCACACTTTGTCCCTGAACCTCCACACCACTAACCAGCGCTTCTCCCGTTTTCCCAACAAATTCAAGTTCCAGGAAATCTCCCTTACCATCAACGGTAAAACTAATGGTTGTCGCCATTCGGGGGCCGCCTGCCTCATCTACTACATCAAAGTCGGTTCTAATGTTAGTTCCTTCAGCCTTGATGTCAAAGATTCGACTTCCCACAACTGCTGTACTCATCGGCTCTGCAAAATGCAAAGTGACCTGGTACATTTCTTCTACCGGAATGGGGATATTGTAAGCAAAACTCATCCCCCGGCGAAAGGTCTGATAGAGCTGTGCATCTGATGTCTTTTCTGCATCATTCAATGTATTGCCCGCACTAAATCCATTGTATGAAGAAGCACCACCGGCATTATACTTATTCTTGTCCCAGGCTACCCCGTTAGGATCAGTATATGCCTCAGAACCACTACCATTCAGGTTACCGCCGGCATTGATACACATTCTGTAACGAAAATTAAGGTTGGGTAATCCCGGCAAGTTATCTATCAGGTAATTCTTTAACTTACTGCCTGTCGGTGCTATGTCCTCTGTACCGCTCACATCCATTTCCACCAACGACCTTTGATGAAGATTCACCATAAATAACTTGCGTTGGTCATAGGTCACATCAATGTCACCATAACCCACTTTTCCAATCTTGTCATAGGCATCCACATCATAAGTAGCGACTCCCGCCTGGGTAGTAAGGGCATATGGCATCGTATAATCTACATCTCCATTGACAATTTCTCTTTGAACATTACCAAAGTCCAAAGCTGGCCCCACAGAAGGTGTAATTCCATGCAGACTATGAGGCATTACCGTGGCAACCCCCATATCATCATAATCGATGACATAAAGTCCACCCAACCCCATAGGGCCAAGTCCCACATGACGTTTCAATACTGAAGAAGCAAAAGCTCTCTTTTGATTAAACTGGTAGGCAACACCCCAGGTAGATCCAATTTCCTCCAGGGTCGCGTCCACTTGCGGATCTGCCGCATTTCCTCCTTTCGAAGCGGCTACACCATCTACTTCATATGGAAACGATACGAAGGCAGGTCCGGTGTTATCAACAGCAGGTCCGGGCTCATAACAAGGGATCATGATCCGGGTTGCCTGAACATCAAAATTGGGTCCGGTACTAACCGGCACCATTGTTGTACTGTTGTCCGAAACATAGAAAACTGAAGTAGGTCCCGCAGGAGCCTGTTCGAGTCCCGGGGCATACCCGGTAACGGTAACTCTGATTCGGGAAATAATGATAGCGGAAGGCAAGGTGTGTGTACCCATTCCATCATCCAGGAAGGCATAGGTATTATCCTTCGCATCAGTCCCTGAAACGGTCAACCCCGTTATCAGTTCTTCTCCGGGATCCTGGATCCCGTTGTTGTTTAAATCTTCAAAGGTTTGTACAGTTATATCGGCATTCAGGGATATGAAGGCACACATGCACAGTAGCGCAGCCAGACCGCGCTTGAAAACGGCAATTACCATGGTGTGTAGTTTTGGTCTATAAGCTATAATTTGTTGTTCTCCGGGTATTTACAGATTAAATAAAAAATCTATAACTACCTTTATCACGTCCTGATCAACTCAGCTTCACTAGTAAAAATACATCAAATTGTCCTAAATCGTATGTCATTTGCACGATTTAGCACTTCTTCCCGATCCAGATTTTACATTAAAATCAGCTGAAAAATCTACGGATTAATGTTCACGAAATCAACGCTAATATATATATAAAATGATATTATATCTCATTATCAGATATGTATTAATCGTACATTCAGACACATGGCAGGGCCTGGCTTAATGGCTTGTGACGGAGAAGGTTGATAATCAGGATAATGAGTGAACAAAATGACTCTTCCAAAGTCTTAAAAGTATGGTCAAAAAAAATATATAAAAAATACCCTAAAGTAAGATGGATTTAACATATGATACTGAGCTAAGATATGTAGCATATTCATTACGTAAAAAGGCCTGATGAAACAAGTCATCAAGCCTTTCTTGTGAGTAATCAAATGGTAACTTTTATCGCGTGAAAATCATTCTCCTGTTATTAGTACCAAAAGGTGTTTTCAACTCATATATGTATACTCCGGGAAGATCAAAATCAGATCTCTCCAGTACTAACTCACTGGTACCGGAGGGCAATTGCAAATGCTGACTGTAGACCATGGATCCCGTAAGGTGATAGATATTCAGTTTGCCTTCACATGCTTCAGGAAGATCCACCCTAATAGTGGTATGGTCGGAAAATGGATTTGGGAAATTTTGCCCCATTTTCATACCGGTATGTACTTGCCTCGTACTTATCATCCTGAGATCATATACCGAGTCATTCATATCATAGATCTCGCCACCTATCTGACTGTTGTCCAGTGCCATAGCATCAGAGAGTAGTCCTTCTCCATTGGTACGTATTGTCAGTACTACAACTGAATGATTGTCCTCCACAAAATTTGGACCCTGCGATCCATCACCCAGGATCCGGATACCATTTTGCTGCTGACTGTAGTAAGTCTCCTGCAATACCGATTCTGACAAGGAAATGCTTTCAATCAGGCTAGGATTATACTTCAATGCCATTTGAAATCCCTGTAATTCCAGCGCATCTCTTACTTTCAATGGGACAATTAGTTCCTGTCCAGCTTTGAACTGTATATCTTCAAATGACAGAATCAACTCGTTGCTCTCCGGATTGCGCGAACGTCCATAAGAGTCAGGAGATCCTGCATTACCGGTAATGTCGCCAAATTTGATACCGGTAAAGTCAAGGAGTTGACGGTAGTCCATTTCGACATCAAATCGACTAGTCCGATCCATATTCATATTTAGAAAACTCCACATATTATTTCCAGGTAGAAAGTCTATCTTACCCAGTATTAATTTTCGCAGCTGAACTACATCTCCTATCGAGATTCGCCCATCCTGATTGGCATCTGCGGCTGTTCTCTCCATTACTTCCTCCAACCGTTGCTTTCCCAGTATGTGTTTGGCTAGTAGTATCATATCCAATGTGGAGATACCATCAAGAGGGTCATCAACCTTGTCGGCTGTTAATTGATATTCCTTGCCTGGTTGTAGTATATGATTAAACCTGTATTCCCCAAATTTGTCAGTTGTCATCAACCAACGACCTGAATTGTTATCGGTAAGTACCATTTCAACATGAGAGACAGCTCCACCTCCAATGGAAGTAACCTGTCCCCTGACGACACCCTGATTCCCTTCGCATCCACCTACTGGTTGCTGTACATCAATGATGACTTCACAATAATCAGCATTGCCATAAGCATCCAGAACCCACAACTCCACATCCAATCTTCCAATGTCCTGGCATCCCAGACTCAACTTATGGGCAGATGAATCAGGCGGCAGCAGCGTTCCATTCATATCCACAATACCCGTACCTTTCTTCCTGAGTCTGAATTCCAACTGATTTGCCGGGCAATTATCATAACTACTGACATTCAATTCGTTAGCCCATACTTCTCCCACAGCCGTGTCAATTTGTCCATCGAGGTTGATGTCCACCGGATAAAGCTTGACACTTGTGGACCCCAGACAAATAGGAGTTGGCTTTACGCAATCTACTACCTCAAAATCATCTACACACTTTGACTCTATGTTACAGCCATCCCTAGCTTTCCAAACCATGCGATAAGTACCGATGGCAAGGTCGGGCACAAAGGCATTTCTGTTATTCCCACTTTCTATGATGGAATATCCGTAATCATTTTTCTCATAGAGCGTCCAATTGACCTCCATCTCGTCAGGATCACTACAGTTGTCCATAAGTCCGATAGTGATATCAAGATCGGCAGAACAGTCGCTACCGATGCATATCGTATCCAGTTCACATCCATTGATGGTGGGTCCCAGAGTGTCCTTAAGGTATATGACTTGTTCAAATTCGTAGTAGTGAAATTGCTGATCATCGATCCAGTCGTCATGGTATTCGGCATTCTGTCGACACCAGTCTATGACCGCCCAGGTGCGGATGATCTTCTTGCAGATACTATCTGCATTAATGATCTCACTGGTAACCAGATCTTTATGGCTTATTCCTATCTGACGGCATTCGTCAATATACTTT
>JAUILF010000536.1 GCA_030433135.1 Bacteroidia bacterium
ACCGGACAAGAACGCAAAAGCTTTATTTCGTTCGTCCGGATCTGAGCTCAACATCAGTTTTCCAAGGTCTGTTTTGGCAATCTCGCTACCTGGCTTACGCACATCTACCATTACGCCAAGGTACTCGGCATGGTCTGTAACAGCCAGGAAGTCAAGCGGAGCATTTCGTTTTACTTTCCGCCCCAGGTATTCTACTTCTTCTCCTATGGCATATTTATAGGAATCTTCAGGTCCCAAAGTAGAACCGAATACATTGGCATCTACCGATAAGGCAGTGTGCAGGTGCAGATCACCAAAAAGGGCTTCTTTATCCGCATTCACGGTAATGCTTTCAGCAGACACATCTGAACTTTTAGAAGGTGTAGAAGCGCTGTCTGATTGTTGTGCTTCCTGGTTACAGCTCATTAGTAATAAAAAGAATAGAAGTGCGACGTAGTAGGGTGAATGTTTCATGATTAATGATAAAATTATACTGTTTGTATTCAAAAATTATAGTTTCATATCTATTCATCAGGTGTATACCAAATTGGGCTGGTCCAGGCCCTTTCCTGTATGCTAACCGGCAAATCGCTTCTAGGCTCAATATCAAGCTTAACGGCATCATATGTACTCCATCGTGGAGTAGGAATTTGCAGAACCCTTACATAGTAAAAAGCGAATTGATCCGGATCAAAATCAGGGTCAGTCCAAACAGTGCTTAACTCAGCTGCTCCTATGTCATTGGAATAACTCGCATTTTCGGCATTTACTGTGTTGCCCACCGCTGCTACATCGCCGTTGGAATCGGGAGTTCGACCATCAGACATGGCAATATTGTATATCTTCTCATGGATGTTGCCTTCATCATCCACCCATCCTTTCACCATCTGCACTCGGTCCAGGTTAGCCCCATCAACTTCTTTTAGGGCATGAATTGCAAAGACAGGGGCTGAACTACCTCCGGCCAGGTCTCCACCCATAGGCACACCACCACCGTAAGCCGTTTCTATCCAATTTTCATGGCTAGTCAGATCATCTGAAAAATCAAAACTTCCAAAAAAGCGAACTTTCATCCTCGGACCCGAAGTTGCAAAGGTTTCCTTATTCAGAAGTGCATTATAAATGGCTTCACGCGTATTTGATTCGGCCCATACACCAGCTACACCGGCGGAACTGAATTCCCGAATTTGCTTCTGATTCTTGGGCTCAAATCCCGGAGGTCCCATTAATCGGTGCTCCGGATTGTTTTCCATCCCAAATTTTCCGGTATAATTATCTTCCTCAATGGTCGATGCTGAATTATGGGTATCAGAGTCACCAATCAATCCATACTTAAATGGGTTGCCATTGCCTTCCGCTTCCTGCTGAATACCTCGCATAAAGGCATCTCTCATGTAACCGCCCTGTTTGTGCTCAGGAGGTAATGCAGAGGTAGCCAGGGTGTAATCCCATAGCTCAAAATCTCCAAACTCATCATTCGGAGAAAGTGCAGGATGCGTTTCAGAGGTACCTTTGATTTGAGAAATTTCATAAAGTGGTTCATTGCGCATTCGTATTTCAGCGTAATCCTTTGAATTAACCATAGACCCGCCATGAGAAGTCTCAACTGGAAACATCAGACCGTTGCTGGCATTTCCATTATGTGGCACAGCAAAAAGCGTCGAACCATTATCACGCTGAAGCTCCATCCAGTCCCATAGGTCTTCGGGTTTGTCTGAATCCATGGCTGAAAAAGGAATATCCGGCACTACATCAGAATTTTGAAATAAGACTACACGATGTAGATTTTGGCTATTCGGGTTTGAGGTCCATTCAAATGCAGGAAACGTGGTAAACTCACCAGGCTTGTAATGTTGATCAGCTGTTTCAATGATTTCTCTCCAAACATTTCTCTTTATTTCAGGACTGGCCAGATCCGGGTCTTCCTGTCCAGAACTAATGCCAGCCAGAATCTCTTTATAGGCCTCAAAAGCCACCACCTGATCGTCTGAAGTAGCCTTCTTCGAAATCTCGAGTTGTGAAATCGGGTTACTCTGATCTTCCATCATGGGAAAAACCCCCATATATTCGGCATGATCAGAAACAGCATACCAGTCCAGCGGCACCTTGATCTGCAGGTCTCCCCCACCACCACCGCCAGGTATCGATTCACCCTTTGCCCAGCGGTACGCATCGTCCGGGGCAGTTACCGATCCGTTGGTGTAACCATCAAATGACCAACTGGTATGTACATGTAAATTGCCAAAATAGGCATCCTTATCTGGATTCTGATTTACTCCCAAATCAGACATTGCAGCACCTTCTGATGTAGTCGGGGTCTGGTCTGACTTTGAAGCATCTTGATTGCAGCTGACATTACAAAAAATGGCCAGGAAAACAAATAGTTGGATAGACTTCATGATCACTTCAATTTATTAAACACTTATCTAAAATTAGGTTCTGCAATGATATTTAGAAGTATATCTGACCAACGGTTCAACACTCCACAATCAGATCACTAATCTTTCACATAATTAATAATTAACGATTCACTTCTTCTAGTTTTTAATCTTTATGGGAATTGTAACAAAACGGTTTATTTCCTCTAAAGTTTTATCAGCATCTTTTGGTACTCCAATTTCGTACGTCTTATCGGCACTAAATAGGTTCCTATGACAATCATGTTTGGTGGTCATATCAGCCTTGCCTTTTCCAGGTGTTGGAGTTACAATGCCATCATTTTTCTTTACTTTATGTTCAATTCTAGTACTCTTAAGTGTCCTCATTATTTTTTGATCGGCCTCGAAGATGATATTTCAAAGTCTACTTTTTCAATTTGACCAGTAAAGGCAAAAGGTGCCTCCTTCATATAGTCAGGGCCAACCGGTGAACCCAGATCTTTCCCTATGTCCAT